>NZ_JAMFRV010000225.1 GCF_026224925.1 Pseudomonas sp.
GCTCACCGGCGATTTCGCGGATTTTAAGCGCCAGAAAATCAGTCCCTTTTGCCAGCAACATCGGCGCCCCACCCTTTTCGGGATCATATTGCAGCGCCACGGCAAAGTGAGTCGGGTTGGTGATAATAACGTCGGCCTTGGGAATCGACGACAACATGCGCCGCTGAGACATCTCGCGCTGCAGTTGACGAATACGCTGCTTCACTTCAGGACGCCCTTCATTGTCCTTGTGCTCGTCGCGTATTTCCTGCTTGGTCATCATCAGCTTTTTGTGAGCTTCGTAGATCTGATACGGAACGTCGACCGCCGCGATGATCATCAAGCCGCAGGCCATCCATAACGCACTCCAGCCGAGTAACTGAATGCTGTGGATAATCGCGCTTTCCAGTGGCTCATGGGCGATGGAAATCAGGTCATTCTTATCCTTCTGCAGCACGTACAGCGCCACCATCAGCGTGATAGCGAATTTCGCAATAGACTTCAGCAGCTCGACCAACGCGTGGGTCGACACCATGCGTTTCAGGCCAGACAACGGGTTCATCCGACTGAACTTGGGCGCCATGGAGCCGGTTGAAAATATCCATCCGCCCAATGAGATTGGGCCAATGACGGCGGCCAACACCATCAATAGCATCAGCGGCTGAATGGCAACCAGCGCCGCTTTACCTGCGTTGAGGAAATACAGGCCCATGTAGTGATCATCCATGATCACCTCCCGCGGCAGGCTGAAATTGGTGCGCATCAAATCAAGCATCATTTGTGCGATCTGACCACCAAACATCAACAAACCGCCCGCTCCCGCCAGCGTCACGATCAATGTATTCAGCTCTTTGGAGCGGGCCGTCTCGCCTTTGTCTCGAGAGTCCTTGACCCGTTTGTCTGTGGGGTCCTCTGTCTTGTCCGCGCCATTCTCGTCTTCGGCCATGGTCAGTGCGCCCTAACCATGCGTCGCATCAGCTGCAATGCTTCGGCGGCAAGCGGCGGAAATTGATTGAGCATGTCGCCTAGAGTCATCCACAAAATCACCATACCGAGCACCAGCGTCAGTGGAATACCGATGGAGAACATGTTCAGTTGTGGCGCCGCACGGGTCATGACGCCAAACGCCACACTGACCACCAACAACGCAGTCACGGCCGGCAACACCAATAGCAGCCCAGCACCCAACACCCAACCGAACCGGCCGACCAACTCCCACAGTTGCCCGACGTCGACGCCACTGCCCACCGGCAACGTGGTGAAGCTCTCGACCAACACCTCAAACACCACCAAATGGCCATTCATGGCGAGGAACAGCAGGGTCACCAGCATGGTGAAAAACTGCCCGATAACCGCAACCGACACTCCGTTGGTAGGGTCAACCATGGAAGCGAAGCCCATGCCCATCTGGATCGAGACAATTTGTCCGGCGATGACAAACGCCTGAAAAAACAGTTGCAGGGACATACCCAGCATGGCGCCAATGATTATCTGCTCGGCAATCAACAGCAATGCACTGAGGTCCAGCGCATGCACTTCAGGCATGGGCGGCAAGCTAGGGGCAATCACCACGGTGATTGCCAGGGAGAAATACAACCGCACCCGCGCCGGCACCAGAGTCGTGCCAAAAATCGGCATGGTCATCAACACCGCAGCGACCCGGAACAGAGGGAGCATAAAGCTCGCCACCCAGGTCCCGATCTGCGTGTCAGTCAGGGCTAGTAGGGAGGGCATAACGTCAACCGATGACCGTCGGGATGCTACCGTAGAGTCCCTGGATATATTCCATGAACACCCGCATCAACCATGGTCCAGCAACGATCAGCGTGATCAACATCACCAACAGACGCGGGAGGAAGCTCAGGGTTTGTTCGTTGATCTGGGTCGCAGCCTGGAACATCGCCACCAGCAGCCCGACAATCAAGCTCGGCACCACCAGCACCGATACCATCATCGTGGTCAGCCATAAGGCATCGCGAAATAGATCGACGGCAACTTCTGGCGTCATTGCATGCCCTCCCCACTCATGGCGATACCCCACCGAAACTGCTGGCAAGCGTGCCGATGATCAAGGCCCAACCATCCACCAACACGAACAGCATGATTTTGAAGGGCAACGAAATAATCAGCGGCGACAGCATCATCATGCCCATCGCCATCAGGACGCTGGCTACCACAAGATCGATGATCAGAAACGGGATAAAGATCATGAAGCCAATCTGGAACGCCGTTTTAAGCTCGGACGTGACGAACGCCGGAACCAGAATGGTCAACGGCGCCGCATCTGGGCTGGCGATATCAGTGCGCTTTGACAGTCGCATGAACAGGTCGAGGTCGCTCTGACGAGTCTGTGCCAACATGAAACCTTTGACCGGCACTTGCGCCTTGATCACTGCCTCCTGAGCCGTCAGCTTTTCGGCCAGATAGGGCTGCAGCGCATCGGTGTTCACCCGGTCAAACACCGGTGCCATGATAAACAGCGTCAAAAACAGCGCCATGCCGGTCAAAATCTGGTTCGACGGTGTCTGTTGCAGGCCCAAGGCCTGACGCAATATGGAGAAGACAATGATGATCCGGGTAAAACTGGTCATCAGCATGACGAACGCCGGGATAAAACTCAGCGCGGTCATGATCAGCAGAATCTGCAGGTTGACCGAATACTCCTGCGCACCGTTGGCGCCGGTAGACATGCTGATAGCCGGAATCGTCAACGGATCGGCAGCGAAAACTATAGGCGCAGCCAGTACCAGCAGCAGCGTCAATGCGATGCGCAACGCGGTCATTACTTCTTATCCTTATGGTCCTTGCCCAGCAGTTCCATCAGGCGCTGTGCGAACTCTGGCGTGGCACGTTCGCTATCAGGGACCTGCACCGGCTCTTTGAGCACGTGCAAAGGGGTGATTCGACCGGGGGTGATGCCCAGCAGGATCTGCTCCTTACCCACCTGAACCAGCACCAGCCGATCACGCGGACCGAGAGCCCGCGAACCCAATACTTCAATCATCTGACCGTTACGCGGACTCGCGCCCTGAACCCGACGCAGCAGCCAGGCAAGCCCAAAGATCAAGCCCACCACCAACAACAGGCCCAAGACCAGTTGCGTCAGCTGCCCCCCGACACCGCCGCTCATCAGCGTGCTGGCGGGCGCCGCAGCAATAGCAGCCGCTGGCATAACCGGGTCGGCCGCCAGCGCGCTGAACGCAACCGCGCTCAGCAGCAAGGTGAGGATCGCACCGGAGCACTTATTCACTTAGCGCAACTTCTTGATGCGTTCGCTTGGGCTGATGACATCTGTCAGGCGTATGCCGAACTTTTCGTTGACCACCACCACTTCACCGTGAGCAATCAAGGTGCCGTTCACCAGCACGTCCAGCGGTTCACCTGCCAGGCGATCAAGCTCGATCACCGAACCCTGGTTAAGCTGCAGAAGGTTACGGATGTTAATGTCTGTACTGCCAACTTCCATGGAAATCGAGACTGGAATATCCAGAATCACATCCAGGTTGGGGCCGTCCAGCGACACCGCCGCGTTGCTCTTCGGCACACTGCCAAACTCTTCCATCGGCAAGCGATTGGAGGCTGAACCAGCATCGGCAGCCAGCAAGGAATCGATATCGTCCTGGCTAGCATCACCGGACTCACCCAGTGCAGCCGCCCATTCATCAGCCAATGCTTGGTCTTCGGCAGAAGTTGTTTCGTTTTCATTGGCCATCAGTTGTCCTCGGCGAGCATTGATTCGTTAAAACAGCACGGTGTTCGGCTGAAATGGTGTCAGCGTCGCGCGATCGGTTCGACCACTTGCAACGCCAGATGTCCTTTGTGCGACCCCAGCTTGACCTTGAACGCAGGCACGCCATTGGCCCGCATGATCATATGCTCAGGCAAATCAACCGGGATCACGTCACCCGGCTGCATGTGCAGGATGTCGCGCAACAGTATTTGACGACGGGCGACTACCGCGCTCAAGGGTACGGCGACATCCAGGACGTCCTCTTTCAAGGCATTGACCCAGCGTTCGTCCTGGTCATCCAGATCCGACTGGAAGCCAGCGTCGAGCATTTCACGTACAGGCTCGATCATCGAATACGGCATGGTGACGTGCAGGTCGCCACCACCACCATCGAGTTCGATATGAAAAGTAGACACTACGACCGCTTCGCTCGGACCGACGATGTTGGCCATGGCCGGGTTTACTTCGGAGTTTATGTACTCGAAGCTCACCTCCATGATCGCCTGCCAAGCTTCTTTCAGGTCGATAAACGCCTGTTCAAGTACCATCCGCACGACACGCAACTCGGTGGGCGTGAACTCCCGCCCTTCAATCTTGGCGTGTCGACCGTCACCGCCAAAAAAGTTGTCCACCAGCTTGAACACCAGCTTGGCGTCCAGAATGAACAAGGCCGTGCCGCGCAACGGCTTGATTTTGACCAGATTGAGGCTGGTTGGTACATACAGTGAGTGCACATACTCACCGAACTTCATGACTTGGACCCCGCCCACGGCCACGTCAGCAGAGCGGCGCAACATGTTGAACATGCTGATACGGGTATAACGGGCAAAGCGTTCGTTGATCATTTCAAGGGTCGGCATCCGTCCACGGACGATCCGATCCTGGCTAGTCAGGTCATAGCTTTTGACGCTGCCGGGCTCGGCGGCGGCTTCGGTCTGAACCAGACCATCGTCCACGCCGTGCAGCAGCGCATCGATTTCTTCCTGGGACAGCAGGTCTTGCACGGCCATAGTCGTGGTCCTACTGCAATACGAAGTTAGTAAAAAGCAATTGTTCGATCACCACTTTACCAACCTCTTTCTGCGCCACTTCCTGCACGCTGGCGAATGCTTTCTGCCGCAGCAGATCTTGCCCGAGCGGTTGAGTGAGCGAGTCGAAGGGTTGTGCGGAAAACAGCATCACGAGGTTGTTACGAATCACCGGCATGTGGACTTTCAACGCATCGAGGTCAGCTTGATTGCGCCCTAACAGGGTGATGCTGACCTGCATGTAGCGCTGCTTGCCATTCTGATTGAAGTTGACCACGAAGGCCGGGGCCATCGGTTCGAAGATCGAGGGAAATTTGGTGTTTGCGGCTTGCGCTGCCTCATCAGGTTTAGGCTGCGGCTTGTGCAGAAAAAACCACGTGGCCCCCACCGAAATACCAATTGCCAGCAACGCCCCTAACACCACCAGGAGAATAAGCTTGAGTTTGCCTTTCGCGGCAGGGTCTTTAACTTCGTCGCTCTTCGCCATGCCAATAATCCGTCACTATTCGGGGGAGTTCTCAATACGTGACAGATGAAGAGCAAGTGTTATGCCAGATATGATCGAAACCAATATCCACTGTAGGAGCACGCTTGCCCGCGATGGAGCGCGAGCCCAGACCGATCGCGGGCAGGCGCGCTCCTACAGGTCAAGCGTAATAATCGACCTGGCTGCTGCCAATCACGGTCATCGGCTGGGTCGCGGCGGCCACTTCGTGAATTGCACTGTCGTCATGGCTATCGCCGCGGTCGGAACCACTGCTCGCCACTGAACTGCTGCGCGAGCTCTGATTAGCATCTTGTTGGCCCTGGCCTTGCCCCTGCGAGCCGCGCGACTGGTCCGAGACGCTGACATCGACCTGCCCCAAGCCCTGCTGAGCGAACGAGTCGCGCAACTTGGACATCTGCCCCTCCAGCGCCTCACGCACGCCGACGTGGGCACTCATAAAGGTAATCTGGGTCTGCTGGTCCGCTGCCATATTGACGCGGATATCCAAGCGACCCAGCTCAGCCGGGGCCAGTTGAATGTCGGCAGATTTCAGATTCTGACTGGACAAGTACATGACTCGATCCACCACTGCTTCGCTCCAGCCGCTCTGGTGCATGGCCAACGGCTGGGTCAACGGCGACGCCACAGCGGTAGCAGCAGCTTTAGGTTGTACGGCTTGACTCAATGCGGCCAGGCGATTGGCAAAGTCATCGACCCGCGTATCTGAAGCTGCACTTTTGGTGTCTTTCAGGCCGTCTTCGATCAGCCCTTTGAAGGCTTTATCGCCACCGTCGGCGCTGGCGCTGTCAGCGGCTTGCTGATCCACAGGCACTGTCAGGTTATTGGCGATAGTCTGCAGCGAATCGGAGCCCGTTTGAGTGGTCGACGTTTTCTGGTCGGTAGCGCCAGCCAAGGTACCGGTTGCCCCCGTGGTGGAGGCCGCGCCTTTGCTATTTTGCTGCAATGCCACTTGCACCGCCGCCAAACCTTCCAATGGATCAGACGCTGGGTCGAAAGCTTTAGGGTCAGTCGGAGGCGCTGGCTGCGGGATCACAGCCGCGACCATGGCCGCAGGGATTTCAATGACAGGCGGCGCAATGACAACCGGCGGTACAGGCTCCGGGGCCGGCAGTGCAACGTCAGCGGTTAACGTTGGATCAGGCACTGGCGTGACCGGTGCAGCATCAGTCGCCACTGGGTCAACGGGCTTTTCGTCAGCCGCGTCGTTCTTCTTTTTTGCCGCTTTGTCGGCAGGCAAGGATTTGCCGCTATCGGCAACGTCTCGCTTGGAGGCGGCAGGCTTAGCGTCTGCTGTGTGTTTGTTGTTGACGACCGTTGGCTTGTCCTTAACCGCTTTCCCCTGCGTGTCATGGACCACAACCGGCTTAGAATCAGCCTGCTTGGAATAGACTTGGGCAAAGCTGGAAGCGCTGTCCTTACTGGTCTCGGCCGCTTTCGCCACAGGAACGGCGATTGCTGGTTTGGACTTGGCTACGGGGGTAGCCTGCAGAAAGGGATTAGGGGCAAGGGCCATGGCGGTCTCCGTACGGGCGCAAGTACAAAGACTCATAGCAAACGGCGGGCCAGCTTTGTATCGCCCCTACTTTTAGTTAAACCGCTGGCGCTCAATCGAGAATAAGTGACGGACCTCGGCAAATTCGCGCTCTATATCGTGCACCCACCCCTCAGCGCCAGACAACTCCCGCCGTTGAGTGCGCTCCTCAAGCTGGCCACAGAGTTCTGACAGCCGAACGGCACCCATATTGCCGCTGCTGCCCTTGAAACTGTGGGCTGCCATTGTCAACTCATCCAGGCTAGATGCCTCGGTCAACAGCGCGTGATGCAATTGCTCCAGAAGTTGCTCCGAGTCGCTCAGGAACGTGTCGATCAGGGTCGGATACTCTCCTTCCATGACGTCTTGCAAGTTACTTAAAACACCGTAGTCCACGTGATTCACTGCCACTTGCTCGCTCCTTGATCAAGAATCCTGGAATTATGCCTGAGCGCCCCAGGAAAATTCCACGGTTGCTGTGCGTCCGTCCTCAGACCAGTGACAATGTTGACTCAACCTGCGAACCACATCGAGGCCGCGTCCCGACAATTCGTGGGCTGCATACGGCACCGCCATGACTCGGTTGACGTCAAACCCGGCGCCGCTGTCTTCAACACGGACGACCAATCGACCACCACGTTCGTGTGGCACAACCTGTAGATGCAGGCGCACATAACCGTCTTCAAGATCTGCCAGACGGGCACTGCGCTCGCGATAATAGTGGGCGAAACCCGATGCATCGCGCTTGAGCCGGGAATCGAGCCCCAGCACTCCGTGTTCCAGCGCGTTGGTATATAACTCTGCCAGTACGCTGTAGAGCGCCCCACTTTGACTGCGCAGGCCGTGCACTTCCAACAGCAACTGCAACAAATAAGGCAGCGGATTAAAACGTTTCAAGGTGGCGGCGCGGTATTCGAAACTCACCGACCAATCCAGCGGGCTTGATTCACCGCTGTCGGAATAGGTCACTGCTGGCGAACCCAATAGCTGCGAGTCGACCAAGGTGATTTCGACCATGCTCACGTCATCTCGAACATCGCCGCGGAAGTCATTCAAAGCGGTGCATATTTCATCAATCAGCGAATCCGGTTGGCGATTGGCCGCAAATACGGCATGCAAACGCTTAGTACCAAACAACTGTTCATTGATGTCACTGGTGTCGAGCACCCCGTCAGACAATAGAAAGATCCGGTCGCCCAGCGACAACGGATGCACTTCGGTCTGATCATCGAAACGGCTCGGTTCCAGTACGCCTAACGGCAGGTGCCGGGATACCAACGGCGTGCGCTCACCGGTGGCGATACGGTGCAGATAACCGTCGGGCAAGCCGCCATTCCACACTTCAACCTGATGAACATTAAAGTTGACGCTCAATAACGTCGCGCAGCAGAACATGTCTACCGGCAAAATTCGCTTGAGCTTGGCGTTCATCTCTCGCAAGGTTTCCGCCAGACCGTAGCCTTTGGCAGTCATCCCGTAAAACACCTCAGCCAACGGCATCGCGCCTACCGCGGCCGGTAAACCATGGCCGGTGAAGTCCCCCAGCAACACGTGCATATTGCCAGCCGGGGTGTAGGCAGCGAGCAGCAAGTCGCCGTTAAACAGGGCATAGGGCGATTGCAGGTAACGAATATTGGGTGCGCTGAGGCAACCCGAGTGCGCGACCTGATCGAAGACTGCCTTGGCCACACGCTGCTCGTTGAGCAGGTAGCCGTGGTGCTTTGTAATTTGGTCGCGCTGCTGCAACACAGTGTCGTGCAAACGTCGCAGACGGTTCATGGCGTTGATTTTTGCCGCCAAAATCACTTGGTTATACGGCTTGGCGACAAAGTCATCACCTCCGGCATCCAGACAACGCACCAACGCTTCGCTTTCACTCAGCGAGGTCAGAAAAATAATCGGCACCAATGATTCGCCGGCCATTTGCTTGATCCGCCGCGCCGCTTCGAACCCGTCCATGACCGGCATCATGGCGTCCATCAACACCAACTGCGGACGTTCCCTTTCAAAAACCTCCACTGCCTCCTGACCATTGCTCACGCTGAGCACGCGGTGGCCTTGGCGACGGACGATAGTGCTCAGCAGCAAACGATCGCTGGCGTTGTCGTCCGCAATCAATATGCACAGGCTTTCAGCAACGACGGACACCGGTCAGCCTATTTTGAAGAGTTTGGAAAAGTTGGAGATCGTCAGGATGGTTTCTACGTCGTTATTGCAATTGACCAGGCGTATGTCGGAGTTCTCACCGCCCGCGTGACCACGCAAAAGCAGCAACATGCCGAGCGCCGAGCTGTCCAGGTAGCTTGTGCCTTTGAGGTCGACGACAAAGCGTCTCGGGGCACCCGCAGCGTCTTCGTACGCACTGCGAAAATCCTGATGGGCTGCGAAATCAAAGCGGCCCTTAATAAAAATGGTCAGCTCTTGTCCGTCATGGGACAGCTCTGAAGTCACAGACATATTTGAGTTCCTTGGGTCAGCAAAGGCTGTTGTGCAGCTAGGCTTTTAGCATTCAAAAGCCCTTGCGGCAAATCCTGCTTGGGTCGGTATCGGATTCTGGTTATCAGGAGGGCGAGACTGTTATTTACAAATAGTCATGACGGGGAATTCTCTGGGACAGTTCATCGAGCAATTTTTGCTCGCGCTTGTCCTCTAGCTGCCGTGCTTCGTCGATGTAGCGCTGCACCAGTTTTCGTAAACCTTCGACCCGTGCGTAGCATTGCTGCCAGACACCGCGGGCTTTATCGAGGTTGGTTTGATGCCACGCCAGGCTTTGTCGCTGCTGAGAGACGGCGGTTTCCAACTGATTGAGGAAGCTTTGATAGTTCATCAACCACTGGCCGGAAACACCGTGCGCGCCCTTCTCCTGCCACTGCTTCTGATAGTCGGTGCGAAAGCGTTCGAGGTCACCGAGCTTGGTTTCTGCCAGCTTGACCTGCCCCTGAAAATGCCCCAGACGCTGAACCGCTGTGCGCTCAGCTTTTTCTGCCATATCGACCACTGGCGCCAAACGCACTGCACGAGTTTGCGCCATGACTAGCCGCCGCCGGCGATAGGGTTAAAGACTGCCGCCAGACGCGCGCCACTTTCTTGCAGGCTTTCGTTGTCGTTGAGCCCCTGGCGCAAGTAGCGCACCAATGTTGGCTGCAACGAAATAGCCATGTCAGTTTCGCGATCACCGCCCGCCACGTAGGCGCCAACGCTGATCAAGTCGCGGCTCTGCTGGTAGCGCGACCACAATTGTTTGAAATGCTGCGCCTGCTGCATGTGTTCCGGGGTCACCACCGAAGGCATGACTCGGCTAATGGAAGCTTCGATGTCGATGGCTGGGTAATGCCCTTCTTCGGCCAAGCGCCGGGACAGCACAATGTGCCCATCGAGCACACCCCGTGCGGCATCGGCAATCGGGTCTTGTTGATCATCACCCTCGGACAACACGGTATAAAACGCAGTAATCGAGCCGCCCCCAGCCTCAGCGTTGCCTGCGCGCTCGACCAGTTTCGGCAGCTTGGCAAACACCGAAGGCGGATAGCCTTTGGTAGCCGGCGGTTCACCAATGGCCAATGCGATTTCCCGCTGGGCCTGAGCAAATCGAGTCAGAGAATCCATCAACAGCAGGACATTTTTGCCTTTGTCGCGAAAGTATTCGGCGATGCGCGTGCAATACATGGCAGCGCGCATCCGCATCAACGGCGCATCGTCAGCAGGCGACGCCACCACCACCGAACGTTTCAAGCCTTCTTCGCCCAGGATGTGCTCGATGAACTCCTTGACCTCCCTGCCCCGCTCACCGATCAGCCCGACCACGATAATGTCGGCTTCAGTGAAGCGCGTCATCATCCCCAGCAGCACGCTCTTGCCCACGCCCGTACCGGCGAACAGGCCCAGACGCTGGCCACGGCCTACCGTCAATAATCCGTTGATACTGCGAATGCCGACGTCCAGTGGCTGGCTGATCGGGTCACGCTTGAGCGGGTTAATGGTGGGGCCGTCCATGGGAACCCAATCTTCGGCTTTCATGCCGCCTTTGCCGTCGAGGGCGCGACCGGCACCATCAAGTACCCGACCGAGCATGCCCATGCCCATGGGCAAGCGACCGGTGTCGGCCAGCGGAACCACCCGGGCGCCAGGCGCAATACCCGCAACGCTGCCCACCGGCATTAAAAACACCTTGGACCCGGAGAAACCCATGACTTCGGCTTCGACTTGCACCGGATCATGGCTGTCATCGTTGATCACTACACAACGGCTGCCCATGGCCGCACGCAAGCCCTCAGCTTCAAGGGTCAAACCGACCATGCGCAGCAGGCGACCTTCCACCACCGGCTGGGCGGCCAACTGAATGGCTTCGGTGTAGGAACTCAGGCGTTTGCCGAAGCTGGTCCGCTCAAGGCGCATCGGTGGCTTCTTGGGGTGCGTCAGGTTCAACCGACGGCGACACGGCCGGGGCAACATCAAGGTCGATGCTCACGTCGGCTGCCGCCGGGTGCAGCGCCTGGTCGTGCAACTGATCGAACATTTTCACCAGTGCTTGGGAAATTCGGGTTTCGATGGTGGCGTCAATTCGGCTGTGCTCAGTTTCGACCCGACAACCACCAGCCTGCAAGGCATCGTCTTCAAGGATGCGCCAAGTTTCTTCATGGCGTTCGCGCAAGGCTTTGATTTGCTCAAAATCCTGAGGATTGACGAAGATACGAATATTGTTGGCGCCCATGGGCAACAATTTCAACGCGTCACGCAACACCCTGCCGATCACACTGGAATCGATCGTCAGCTCACGCTGAATCACTTGACGGGTAATGTGCCCGACCAGTTCGATCAGGGATTTTTCAATCTGTGAGTCTTGATCGGAAATAGGGTCGAGCAACTGCCCCATGAGCTGTTCAAGGTTGCCAAGCTTGGCAGTCAGGGCAATGTCTGCCTCGTGCCGGACCTTGAGCTGCGTGCTGTGAAAGCCTTCTTTTTCGCCGGTAGCAAAGCCCTCGTTGTAGGCTTCCTGACGAATGCTTTCCAGCTCTTCGAGGGTCAGCGGCTGAACTTCGTCCAGCGGCACCTCCTCCATCTCGGCCGGGGTTTCCAGAACCGGCTCGGGTTCTGGAGGCGGTTCTTTATACGGGTCAAAGCTGGGTAACGACCAGACATCAAAACCGCCAACGTCCTTGGCGCGAATCAGTTCGCTGGGGGGCTCTTTTTTCGGGCTAGACATGCACTGATCCTTAGATCATTTCTTCGCCGCCCTTGCCACCGAGAACGATTTCTCCGGCTTCGGCCATACGGCGAGCGATGGTAAGGATTTCTTTCTGCGCGGTTTCCACGTCACTGACGCGAACTGGGCCTTTGGCTTCCAGATCGTCGCGCAGCAACTCGGCAGCACGCTTGGACATGTTCTTGAAAATCTTTTCTTTGATGGCTTCGTCGGACCCCTTGAGGGCCAACACCAGCACGTCGGAAGACACTTCGCGTAGCAGCGCCTGGATGCCACGGTCGTCGACATCGGACAGGTTGTTGAAGACGAACATCAGGTCTTCGATCTGCGTTGACAAGTCGCCATCGACTTCGCGGATAGCGTCCATCAACTGACCTTCGACCGAGCTGTCGAGGAAGTTCATGATGTCGGCAGCACGCTTGATACCACCCAATGTGGTGCGCGCCGCGTTGGAGTTACCGGAGAATTGTTTCTCCAGAATCTGGTTCAACTCTTTCAACGCTGCTGGCTGCACGGTATTGAGTGAGGAGACGCGCAGGATAATGTCCAGGCGTACCTTCTGGTCGAAATGGCCCAACACTTCGCCCGCTTGATCCGGGTCCAGGTACGCCACCACGATGGCTTGAATCTGCGGATGCTCAAAGCGGATCACATCTGCAACGGCACGTGGCTCCATCCACTTAAGGCTGTCCAGCCCGCTGGTATTGCCACCCAGCAAGATCCGGTCGATAAGGCCGTTGGCCTTGTCTTCACCCAGTGCCTGGGTCAGCATTTTGCGAATGTAACCATCGGCGCCGACGCCAAGACTGGTTTGATCGCCGACGATCTCGACGAACTCGCTCATGACCTGCTCAACTTCTTCGCGGTGCACATTGCGCATTTGCGCCATGGCAACACCGACGCGCTGTACCTCTTTAGGGCCCATGTGCCGAAGCACTTGCGCTGCGTCGGTTTCCCCGAGAGAGAGCAAGAGAATGGCGGCTTTATCGACTCGGGTCAGTTTCGCGGTTAGAGCTCTAGCTTCACTCATCAGCATTAATCCACTCTTTCACGACCTGAGCCACGCGACCCGGGTCTTCAGCCACCAGACTCTTGATCGCATTCAATTGCGCGTCATAACCCTCGGTTGGGCTAGGCAACAGAATGCTCTGCGGTCCGCCCAGGCTGACACGGTCGTTGGACAACTCGCCATCCAGACCACCCATGCCGCCAAGTTCTACATCACCCAAGCCACCGCCCAATTGCCGACTTTTACCGTTGGTGATGTTGTTGAGCACTGGCCGCAGAACACCAAACACCAATACCAGGATGAACAATACACCCAGCACCTGTTTAACGATGTCCCAGAACCATGGCTGTGAATAGAACGCTATGTCCGGGATTACTTCACCGCGATCAGGCGCGAATGGCACGTTGACCACGCTGACGCTGTCGCCGCGGCTGGCGTTAAAACCAACGGCGTCCTGCACCAACCGAGTAAAGCGCGCCAACTCATCGGCGTTCCACGGCGTGTGGGTCACATCACCGGTTTTGGCGTCGACCTTGGTTTTGTCATCCACCACTACAGCCACAGACAGGCGATTGACGCGGCCCTGTTGTTGCTTGGTATGGCTGATTGAACGGTCCAACTCAAAATTCTTGGTCGACTGTTGACGCTTGTCGGCCGGGTACGGGGCGAGCATTGGCTGGCCCGTGGCCGGGTCCATGATTTGCTGGCCATTGGCGTCGAGCAACGGTTGGCCCGGCTGAATCGATGCCGTGGAAGCACCGCCCGCCGCACCGGCTGCCTGCGGTGCCGTTGCCGGACCCGGTGGCTGGTTACTCAGCGCGCCCGGAACACCCGATGGCCCTGAACTGGACGAGCGTGTTTCGTTAACCGATTGCTCGCTGCGCAAAGCCGGTTGGTCCGGGTTGAAACTTTCGGCGGTCGATTCGACAGCACTGAAATCCACGTCGGCAGACACTTCAGCCTTGTAGCGGTCATTGCCCAGAATCGGTTGCAGGATGCTCTGCACACGCTGGGTCAACATGCTTTCCATGCGGCGGCTGTAATCAAACTGCTTGCCGGCCATACTTAATTCGGAGTTCTGGTTTTGATCAGACAGCAGCGTGCCTTTTTGATCGACCACGGTAATTTGCGACTTGCTCAACTCGGGAACGGCGGTAGCCACCAAGTTCATGATTGCCAACACTTGACCCGGTTCAAGGGTGCGACCGGCATACAGCTCGATCAGGACCGAGGCGCTTGGTTTACGCTCATCACGGACGAACACCGAGCTTTTCGGAATCGCCAGGTGCACCCGCGCACCTTTAACGTTGTTCAGGCTGGAAATCGTTCGCGCCAATTCGCCCTCAAGGCCACGGCGATAACGTGTGGCTTCCATGAACTGGCTGGTGCCAAGCCCCTGGTCCTTGTCGAGAATTTCAAAACCGATGTTGCCATCAGTCGGTGCAACGCCAGCGCCGGCGAGCTTGATCCGTGCACGCTGTAAATCTTCCGACTTCACCAGCAAGGCACCCGAGCTCGGCTCAACAGTGTATGGAATGTCCGCTGAGGCCAGCGTTTCCATGACCTGCTTGGTGTCCATGCCGGCAAGACTAGGGTAAAGCGGCTTGTAGTCCGGTTGTTGGGACCACAACACCACGGCAAAACCGATCGCAACGCTAGCCGCGAGACCGACCATGAGGCCAACCTGGCGCAACATGGTCATCTCGGACAGATTTTCCAGGAATGACAAACCGAACAGAGGCGGCTTGCCTGAAAGGGCACCGGACTTGGCGGGCAGGTTGTCGCCGATTGCGTCAGCCATGGCTTAAATAGTCCTTAAACCGGCATCTGCATGATGTCTTGATACGCTTGAACCAGTTTGTTGCGAACCTGGGTCAGCGCAGTAAACGAAACGCTGGCTTTTTGCGAAGAGATCATCACGTCGGTGAGGTCCACGCCGCTTTTGCCTACTTCGAACGCGTTCGCCAATTGGTTTGACGCCTGTTGGGTGTCGTTCACTTTATTGACGGCCTGACCGAGCATGTCAGCAAAGCTGTTGGTGCCGCCCACTTGCGGAGTGCCGGCAGCCTTTGGCATAGACATGGCGTCCATTTGCATGGAGCGCATGTCCAACATCAAGCGATTAAATTCAACACCTTGGCTCATGACGTCTCTCTCAAAGGGGCCGCAGATTTTTGACACTCGTTATGCGGTTATCTAAGACTTAGCAACAAGAGTGCCAGACGAGTGATAGCACATAGCCAGATGTATTCGGATGTAGCTTAAAAGTGTTCAGTAAGGATATTTGTGTACACATTTGGTCACCTCACCTGTAGGAGCGCGAAGCGATCCCAAAACGATGAACTCGGTATCCACTGGAGAAATGAGCTAGCTGAATTACTCGCAGCTCACCCTGATCCATCATGTGCAAAAACCTGTGGGAGCAAGCTTGCTTGCGAATAGCTTGACGCGGACCATACTTTCAGCCTGAGAACAGACTCAAGTCGCGAACAAGTATGCCTCTACATCCATCCCCGCATCACGCATTTGCGCCAATTTATAGCGCAGGGTCCGGGGGCTGATGCCTAGCCGCTCGGCAGCTTCTTTGCGCCGGCCACGTTCAGCGCGAAGGGTGTCGATGATCATCTGGAACTCGCGGCGCCGCAGATCATCACCCAAGGCACCCGCAGATTCACCGGCGGGCGCATCGGACGGTGGATTGTCTGACGAGGCCCGCACAGGCGCGACCAACCGTGGCTGGGTGGGCACGCCCAACGCCGGTAACGGTGTGGCTGCTATCGGGCCGGCCAAGCAGAAATCCTGGGGCTGAATCACACCGCCTTGCTGCAAAATCAACGCACGCTGAATCGCGTTATCCAGCTCACGTACATTTCCTGGCCACGGATAGCCAATCAGGCACGCTTGAGCATCGGCCGACAAACGAACGGCGGCATGCTTCATTTTATTGACGTGCTTGGCCAGCAGGCGCTCGGCAAGCGGCAGAATGTCGGCGGTACGCTCGCGCAACGGGCGCCACGCCAACGGAAACACTGATATACGGTAATAAAGGTCTTCACGGAACCGCCCCGCCGCCACTTCCCCGGCCAAATCACGGTTGGTGGTGGCGAGCACACGAATATCAAGCGCGATGGGTTTGCGTGCACCCACTCGCTCAACTTCCCGCTCCTGCAACACTCGCAGCAACTTAGCTTGCAGGCCCAGCGGCATTTCAGAAATTTCGTCCAGCAAAATAGTCCCGCCATCGGCCTGTTCAAACTTGCCCGCCTGCGCAGCAATCGCACCGGTGAACGAGCCTTTTTCATGCCCGAACAGCGTCGCTTCAAGCATGTTGTCAGGGATCGCCGCACAGTTAATCGCAATGAACGGCTTGCTTGCCCGAGTCGACTGCTGGTGAATGAAACGTGCCAACACCTCTTTACCGGTCCCGGACTCGCCGGAGATCAGCACCGTAGAATCACTGCGCGCCACACGAGCCGCCAAGTCCAGCAATTGCGCGCTGGCCGGCTCGCACGCCACCGGCCCCTCGCCTTCGACAGGTCCTGGGCGACCCAAGGCATGACGTGCCACCAACTCCATCAACGCTTTGGGCTCGAACGGCTTGACCAAGTAATCCACAGCCCCCTGACGCATGGCATCCACGGCACGATCCACTGCGGCGTGAGCGGTCATTAGCAGTACCGGCAACTGAGGATGACGGCTGCGCAAGGCACCCAATAACTGATGACCATCCATGCCCGGCATGTTCACGTCGCTCACCACCAAGCTGAACAACTCTTCGGCTGCCGCTTGCAACGCTTCTTCGGCAGAGCCCACCGCTCGAAAGTCGTGGCCGGCCAAAAGCAGGGTTTCGCCCAGTGCCTCGCGCAAAGAAGGATCATCCTCGACCAGCAACACCTTGATTGCCATCAGTTAAATCCTGTGGCGCTGACAGCCGGGATCAATGGCAAAGAAATAATCGCGCAGGTGCCACGACCTGGCCGCGAACGAAACTGCAGTTGGCCTTGGTGCGCACGCGTCACGGCGTTGACGACAGCCAACCCTAGACCAGTACCCGTGGCTTTAGTGGTAAAAAAAGGCTCGCCTATTCGGGCCAATGCCTGGGCATCGATACCACTGCCGTTATCGGTGATACACAGGCGAAGGTTGTTGCCGCGCCTGTAGAGATGAATTTTTAAACGCGCTTTACCGGCACTGGCTTGAATCGCATTTTCAATCAAGTTGAGCAGCGCGCCGACCAATGTGTCGCGATTACAGAGTAATTCGCCCTCAACGGGGTCGCACTGCCAACGCACTGGCATATCCCTGACCTGGATGGCTGCCGATGCCTGCAACGCCAGGAACAGCTGCTGCGGAGCCAGGCGGTCGGTCATTGGCAGTTCGCCGCGCGCGAACACCAACATGTCACGCACCTGGTGCTCCAACTCGTGCAAACGCTCTTTAAGCCGGCCGGCGAAACGCTGCTGTGTGGCCACCGGCAATTCCTGCTCGGTCAAATGGCTGGCGTAGATCAACGCCGCAGACAACGGTGTACGAATCTGATGCGCCAGTGAAGCCACCATTCGCCCGAGGGATGACAGACGCTCATGGCGGGCCAGTTGGTCTTGCAGATGACGGGTTTCGGTGAGGTCGGTTAGCAGCACTAACTGCCCCGGCTCAGCGTCGAGTGAGCGAGTAGCGATCGACAGGCGTCGCCCGTCTTTAAGGGACACTTCGTGACCGTCGTCTTCGCGGGGCGCAAAACAACGACCGATTACATGCCACCACAACTCGCCAGCCAACGGTTCACCCAACAAATCGCAGGCCGCCGGATTCGCTTCATGCACCCGACCGGAGCCGTCGATGACAATCACGCCACCAGGCAACAGGGCTAACAGGTTTTGCAAACGATTGGCCAGCAGCTCTTTTTCCGCCAATTCCTGCATGCGTTGGGCGCTGACCACTGCAAGCTCGCCTTTGAGCTCGGTCACCCGCGCCTCAAGCAAGCTGTATGAATCGCTGAGCTGGTTCGACATTTGATTGAACAGCGCAAACGCCTGCTCAAGGCTGGCCCGACTTTCTTCTTCTAGGGACGGCTGCGCTCCGAAAGGAACGGCAGAAGACAACTGGGCGGCCTGGGGCATAGTGATCTCTCGCATGGCGAACCGTCATAAAACGGTATGTAGCGAGAGACGTAGCAATACCCGTGCCTAAAAAAAACCCCTGAATAATCAGGGGTTTAGTTTTAGGGCAAAAAATTCAAGCGTCAATCATCTGCCTGCTCATCGCCATCACGACGGCTCATGCCGTACTTACGCATTTTTTCAACCAAGGTTGTGCGACGAATACGCAGCCGTTCGGCGGCGCGTGCAACGATGCCACCGGCGTCGTCCAATGCCTGCTGAATCAAGCCCTGTTCGAGCCCGCCCAGATAGTCCTTGAGGTCCAGACCTTCAGGCGGCAACAACGCGCTAGACGCGAAATTTGGCGTGTGACCATTAATGGCTACGCGCTCTTCCAGGTCAATGCGCAGGCTGTCGACCAGCTGTTCATCCTCATCGTCGACGTAGCGAAATTTCTTCGGCAGCTCCACGACGCCGATCACACCGTACGGGTGCATGATCGCCATACGCTCAACCAGATTCGCTAACTCGCGAACGTTGCCCGGCCAACCATGGCGGCAGAGCGACATGATGGCGGCTGAATTGAAGCGAATCGAACCGCGCTTTTCGTGTTCCATGCGTGAAATCAATTCGTTCATCAACAACGGAATGTCTTCTACGCGCTCACGCAGCGGCGCCATTTCGATTGGAAATACGTTGAGTCGGTAGTAAAGATCTTCACGGAACGTGCCGACCTCGATCATGTGCTCAAGGTTCTTGTGCGTCGCGGCGATGATCCGCACATCAACGCTTTGGGTCTTGTTGCTGCCCACGCGTTCGAAAGTACGTTCTTGCAGCACACGCAGTAATTTAACCTGCATGGACAGCGGCATGTCGCCGATTTCATCAAGGAACAGCGTGCCGCCGTTGGCCAATTCAAAGCGCCCGGCGCGGCTCGTAATTGCTCCGGTAAATGCGCCCTTCTCGTGGCCGAACAATTCGCTTTCAAGCAGCTCGGCTGGAATCGCGCCGCAGTTGACCGGCACGAAAGGTCCGTCACGACGCTTGGAGTGATAGTGCAGGTTGCGCGCTACCACCTCTTTGCCCGTTCCCGACTCACCGAGAATCAACACGCTAGCGTCGGTGTCGGCAACCTGCTGCATCATTTGCCGAACATGCTGAATCGCGCGGCTGGTACCTACCAGGCTGCGGAACAGGTTCGGCTCACGATGGCGACCGCGCTCGCGAGCCTGATCGTACATTTCACGATAGACCTGGGCACGGTGCAGGGAGTCGAGCAGCTTGCTATAGCTCGGGGGCATTTCCAGGGAGGACAACACACGTCGGCGCAGATCGTCAGGTAAGTCAACGGGAGTATTTTCACCCATTAACATCACCGGAAGGAACTCATCCCACGCAGCAAGGGTCTTAAGCAAACCTTGAAGGGTACTCGGCGCGCTCACAGTACCAACAAGCACACAAAGCACTTCTCGGGTGGACGCCAAAGGGGTAACCACCTGCTGCCAGTCCTGGCTCGAGCAGGATAAATTTTCTTCGCCAAGAAAATTCAAAATAACCGCCATGTCACGGCGGCGCTGGCTATCGTCATCTATCAGAAGAATCTTGATTTCACGCCACATGCAATAGCAACTTCCCTAGTCAACTCAATGCCCACGAGGGGCAGCTTGGCGTCTATAGCCCGTACGACAATTTAGACGACAGAAAATGTCAGACATCACTAGTTAAGTCAAAAAACCATACACTGTCAAATTTATGGCGCATATTTTTCGATCCACCCAGCTTTTAGCCGAACAGATGGTAAACCTTTGTCGCATTTTTGGCATGCTGGATCTGCGTCATCTCATCAACTATTGCTTGACGCTCTCCGGTAGCCACCTCCAGCAACTGACGATACACACCGAGTAGCTCTTCCAGATTGCTGCGTACCGCCGTTTCATCGAGAAGCGGGGTTTCACTGATCACGTCATCCACACAGGCTCGACACGCCAGGTCTAATTTACCGATCGCATTCCAGTCACGCTCGGCCAAAGCACCGACCAGGGCTTCACGGGTTTCTTCGATACGCTGCAACGCAAGACTACTCATGGTGCTCTCCTCAAAACAGCAGGCTATTTAGACTTGGACTGCCGCAATGGCATCCCAGCCTTCTTTGACCGTACGCAATAGATCGCTAACTTCGTCGAGGATTGCCGGGTCATTTTTTAAATTGGCTTCAGCCAGTCGCGCCATCATGTACACGTACAGGTTGTCTTGGTCACCCAAGGTTTCTGCACGGTTGTGCATATCAAGACCTTCGCGCAAGCCACCAATAATACCGATGGCCTTACTGATCAACGTGCCTTTACCAGGAATATCCTTGCGCTCCATGGCGCCTTTGGCCTGGGCAATACGGTCCAGACCGCCTTCCATCAGCATTTGCACCAAACGGTGTGGGCTAGCTTCAGAAGTCTGGGCTTGCGCACCGATTTTCTGATACTGCCGTAGCGCTAACATCGGGTTCATCTTCTACCTCATCAAAACTCAAAAGTTTGTATAACAAGCTATCGGCGCACGGCCCAAAAACTTTAGATCTGAAACGAAAAGCCCGGCATGCAGGTTAACGCAGCCGGGCTGTTTTCATGGGTCTACGATTAGCCTGTTTTTGACGCGTTCAACGAATCGAAGAATGCAGTGATGCTGGTCGCGGTAGCTTTTAACTGGCCGACGATCAGGTCCATCGCGTTGTATTTTGCCGTGAGCTGAGTCGTCAGGTCGGCGGTGTGCGTGTCCAGGGCAGTTTTACGAGTGGCCAGATCGCTTTGCTGAGAGGTCAGGCTAGTCGTTCGCGTGGCGAGGATCCCGCCGGTCTGCGTATAAGGCGTAAGGATAGCCCCCATGCGCGACAGCAACCCGTTGGTGCTGGGCAGACCACTGGCGTTGGCCGTGCCAGAAAAGAGATCCTGAACCTGACCACCCAAATTCTTGTCGGTCATTGCCGACGCAAATTTTGTTGCGTCAAAACTCAATGTGCCGTCGCCTTGAACGGTTTGGATGCCCAGTTGAGCCAGCACTGATAATTGACTGCCAGGCCCAGGCGTTACCAGCGCACTGCGCAGGGATGCGATCAGCGAACGCGGTAACGGATCACCCGACATCGCCCCGCCATCGCCTACGGTGCCATCCGCCCCCACAACACCCGGTGCCGTAAGCGTGTTGATGGTTTTTGTCAGCGCGTTGTACGCATTTACAAATGTTTGCAGCGATGATTGCAGCCCTGATGTATTGGTCGCAACCGTCACGGTCGACGTAGCGGTATCACCGCTAGCCAACAGCGTCATAGTGATGCCGCTGATCGGGGTTACGGTATTGCTTTTGCTAGTGACCGCTAAACCATCGATAGTAAATTTGGCGTCCTGAGCAATCGCACCGACATAGCCGGCGCTGCCCGAGGTACCGTCCATCTTGGTGGTACCGCTAATTTCCAGGCCTGCAATGCCACTGGTACTGAGGTCGGTGCCAGCACCGGTATTAGTTGAACCCAACACC
>NZ_JAMFRV010000226.1 GCF_026224925.1 Pseudomonas sp.
AATGATCAGTATTTTTTTCCGGACCATGATGCCTTCCTAGCGTTTTTATAAGAGCGAAACGCCACGCTCTGAAATCAAACCGCTTTCGCGGCATGGGTGAGAATCACCTGAAGAGTGTTGGATCCAGCATGCTTCAGTGTCAAAGCACTTTTCCTGGTTTTAAGCGTTAATCGCTATATAAAACGTCAAAATATGCCCATAGGACCCGTAAAAGCGCGAAAAAAACATAATAGATACTTTGTTTATATCCAAATAAAAAAACACCCAAACGAATACTTTTTTACGTCAGATAACGTAGATATATAGCGATATGAATGTTTTTTTTGTTTTTTTGAATAAATAATCCTGCTGAGGTGTTCTTATTCCCAAGGAACTATCGCTTCTCCTCTGTGGACTCTGAAATTAATCGACCAAGGAAAAATCCCGTGATGACCGATTCGTTAACTCCACGCTACAGCGCCAAAGCCCGTTGGTTTCATTGGGTGATGGCTGGCCTGATCGTGCTGGCTTACATCCTCATCCTCAGCCGCAGCCAGTTCGCCAAAGGCTCTGACCCACGCATATTTGTGATCCAAACGCACTTCTGGGTCGGAATTCTGGTCTTTGTTATGGCTTTTTTCAGGATCGCAGAACGTCGCCGCCATACGCCGCCAGGTATTACTCCACCGCTTGAAGGTGCGCTGCACATGATGGCGACCTTGTCGCATTACGCGCTGTATGCGTTTTTGTTTGCTCAACCGCTGCTGGGCTTGTTTACCGTATTGCTGGGCAGTGGCAAGGTGCCAATCCCATTGACGTCGTTGGCGATCCCCTCGCCGTTCGACGTCTCGAAAACCACCGCAGAGTCACTTCAATATCTGCATGTGTTGCTGGGAACGATCTTCTATTACGTGATCGGCCTGCACGTCGTCGCGGCGGTATGGCACCATTTTGTACGCCGGGACGACACCGTCAAACGCATGGTGTAAGAGCGCATTTTTTTACAGTTCGATGTCCATGTCCAACAAGGCTGCGCCGAGCGCTTTGCCATGGGCATCCAGCGCCAATGAGCGGGTAACACCACCGCGCAGGATGCCGGGCAGGACGAAGTTCAGGGCATGGACATTGGGCAGTTCATAGCGGCGAACCGGGCCTGCAGCGGGATCGAGAAGCTCTGCGTACCAGGCGCTGATTCGTTCGACCGTCAATGCTTGGCACAGGCGTGGATAATCCTCGGCACGGTAGGCGATGACCGAGATATTCGAGGTGTCGCCTTTGTCGCCGGTGCGCGAATGCGCCAGTTCGCGCAGTTTGACAACACTCATGATGCATCCTCCAGATGGACCTGCGGGGTAACGGCGTCTCGCGCCAGGTAAAGCGACGCGACAGCCACCACCTGACGCAGGCTTTTCGTGGCTCCACCACCGCCATACGGCCCGTTGGTGTACAGGGTTTCCACTTCGTTACCGACGCGCACCGCTTCGGCCCGATCGGCGCAGCGCGCAGCCACACGCAGGCGAACTTCCCAGGGTTCGTTACGCGCATGCGAGCTGAGTTCAGCACCGTGCAGCGCGTCGACACCCATTAACTCGGCGCGCACTTCTTCATAAATAACGCCCATGAGCTTAAGCCGTTCAAGCACCACCTCACGGGCCAGCTGTGCCCGAGCCAATGCGCCCGGTCCGGCATAGGCAATCTGGCCTTCACCGATCCAGCCGTCGAGGTAACCCACCGAGACTTTCAACGTCGCCGGCCGCGCGTGCCCATCGGCGCCTGCAACGTGCACTCGGTCAAGCCCGTCGGCAACAAACGCCACAGCCGAAAAATCTGCACTAACATCCGGAGTCAGGTAAGCCGCGGGGTCATGCACTTCATAGATCATTTGCTCGGTGCACGTCGCGGTGTCGATGCGCCCGCCCGACCTCGCCACTTTGCTGATGACGGCGTGCCCCAGTTCATCGACCTCGGCCAACGGGAAGCCGAGACGCGCCAGATCCGGGACGTCTTTATAGCCAGGGTCGGCAAAATAGCCGCCACTGATTTGCCCAGCACATTCAAGCAAGTGCCCGACCAACGTGCCACGCCCGAGCAATGTCCAGTCGTCTTGCGCCCAGGCGAATTCGAACAGTTGCGGGGCGAGAAACAGCGAAGGATCCGCCACCCGCCCGGTGATGATCACATCGGCATCGGCCCGTAGCGCGTCGACGATACCGGTGACGCCCAGATAGGCGTTGGCCGAGATCAGTCGCTCACCCAACGAACCGACAGACACGCCGATATCGAGCATTAACGAGGGATCGGCCTGCACTGCATCCAGTACATCATCGCCGGTCAGGGCCGCCACCTTCAGGCCGTTAATGCCCAGTTCGGCGGCAATCCGTCGAACTTCCCGGGCAGCGGCCAAAGGATTTGCCGCGCCCATGTTAGTGATCACCCGCAGTCGCCGACGTTGGCCATCCGGACCGCGCCCAACGAAGGGCAGAACACGGCGCATTCTCTCGCCGAGCAGCGGATCGTAACCTGACTCCGGGTCGACCAGGCGAGCTTGTTGCGCCAGAGCGATGGTGCGCTCAGCCAGGCATTCGAAGACCAAATAATCCAGATCGCCGTGTTCTGCCAGTTCAACTGCTGGCTCGATACGATCGCCAGAATAGCCGGCGCCGGCGCCTATACGTAAGGTTTTCATCTCAGAAGATTCCCAGGAGTAACGCGGTCAGGGTCATGAGCACCGATGCCGCGAAAAGAAAGGGGATAGTGAAACGCTGGTGGTCGGCCAATTCGATCTTGCACAGACCAACCAACAGAAAGGTCGCGGGAGTGAGTGGGCTGACCGGAAAACCAGTGGTGTGCACGCCGAGCAGCGACGCTTGAGCGACTTGTAAGGGATCGACCCCCAATGCCTTGCCGACTTCGGCAATTACCGGCATCACCCCAAAATAAAACGAGTCGGGGTCGAACAACAGGCTCAACGGCATGGACAGAAAGCCGACAACGGCCGGAATCAGGTGCCCGTGCCCAGCAGGTATTTGCGCCACCGCGACCTCGGCCATTGCTTTAAGCATGCCGCTGCCTTGCATGATGCCGGTAAATACCCCGGCCGCCAGCAGAATGCTGGCCATGGTCAGCGCGGTTTTTGCGTGAGCATCTACACGTGCACGCTGGGCATCGACATTGGGGTAATTGACGCATAGCGCCACCACCGTGCCGAGCATGAACATCACCACCGGGTCGACCCAACCCGAGATCATTACGCCCATGACCAAAACCGTCAGGATTAGATTCAGCCAAAACAGTCGAGGGCGACGCAGACTCTGCTCCTCATCACTGAGTACCCGCTGCGGCACCACATCCACCGCGGCGCCCGCCCCGAGGCCGAGTCGACGCTCTTCGCGACAGCCCAACATCCAGGCACACGCAAAGACAAATACCAAGCCGACTATTTGGATCGGGATCAACGGCTGAAACAGTTGCGAAACGGGTACATGCAATGCAGCCGATGAGCGCAACACCGGACCGGTCCACGGTAGAAAGTTAACCCCTGCGGCCATCGCAGCCACGCAGGCGAGAATCCGTCGGTCCATGCCCAACCGGGTATACAGCGGCAGCATCGCCGGGATGGTCACCAGAAACGTCACCGCACCAGATCCGTCCAAATGCACCAACAGCGCCAGCAACGCGGTGCCGGTGACAATCCGCGTAGGGCGTGTGCCCACCGTGCGCAGGATTCGGTCGATGATCGGATCAAGCATCCCGGCGTCGGTCATCACGCCGAAGAACAGAATGGCAAACACAAACATGCCAACTACCGGCGCGACGTTCTTGATGCCAGTGATGATAAAGGCGCTGGTTTCGAGACCAAACCCGCCAATCAAGGCGGCGATGATGGGCAACGCGATCAAGGCGACTAGCGGCGAGAGGCGTTTGCTCATCACGCTGGCGAGCAAACAAAGGATGGTGATGACACCGAGCGTGGCGAGCATGGGCGAGTCCTGATTGTCATTTCTAACAGCCGTGGGCAGCGAAATGAGCGGTTGTTGTTTTCAGTGAGTATTAGAAAACCGGTTAAGCTTTGTAAATTGAAATGTTCACCGCTCAACGTTCGGAAAAACAGAATGAAAAATTCGATCCAGCATATTCGAGCGTTCCTCGCGGTCGCCCATAGCGGTAATTTTGCTAAGGCGGCAGTGGCCCTTAACTTGTCGCCGTCGGCATTAACCGTGCAGATCCAGCAATTAGAAGAATGGCTGGGCGTGACGCTGCTGGAGCGCAATCCGCGTTATGTCGGTCTCACCTCAGCCGGCCAGAAAAACCTCGGCCCGATGGAGAAACTGCTGCTGGACCTGGACAACATCGTGGCCGGCTCGCGGGATTTGGCGGCGTTGCGCCGTGGCGTGGTGACCATCGCCGCGTTGCCCTCGATTTGCTCAAGCGCACTGCCGCGAATCCTGCGGCTGTTTCGCCAGCAGTTCCCAGGGGTAGAGGTACGTCTGCGCGACGTTGTGGCGCAGCGCATTGATGCACTGGTGCGTGAGGGCGAAGTAGATTTTGGTGTCGGCGTGCGAGCACGAATCACCCACGGCCTCGACTTTGAGGTGGTGATGGTCGATCGCTTGTGCTTGTTCGTACCTGCCGAGCACCCATTGGCGGCTCGCTCGTCAGTGGTGCTTGGCGAGCTCACAGCCCAGCCGATGATTATGACGGGGCGTGACAGCAGCGTACGCGAACGCGTGGAACACCTGTTTGCCGAGGAAAACCTGACCCTGATACCCGGCCTTGAAGCCAACTATATGTCCACCGTGCTGGCGTTGGTGCGGCAGGGTTTGGGCATGACCCTGCTGCCTGAATCAGCTGACGATGGCCGTGGGGATTTACTCAAGGTGAGGGTTGAACACTCAGGTGTGAGCCGTGAAATCGGCTTGATCACCCGGTCAGGCCAGGGCTTGAGTCCGGCAGCGCAGCAGTTTTTGGCATTAATAAAGTCGGACTTGCGAACCTGAACCCGACCTGTCCTGGTGAACAATATTCCCCGCTTCTAAAAAAACAGGTAGCTCCATTCAATAATGAGTATCATTATGTTACGTATTGCCATGCGCGAAGACTTCTTGCGCGTATGACAAAAGACACCCTACTGAATTCCGTGGTGACACATGCTTGTTCCTTTTCTGATCATGCTGCGCGAAGGCATTGAAGCCGCGCTTATCGTTGGCATCATTGCCAGCTACTTGAAACAGACCGGCCGTGGCGAATGGATGCCTGCCGTATGGATTGGCGTTTTTCTGGCCTCAGCGCTGGCCCTGTTGGTGGGCGGTGGACTGGAAATGATGAGCGCGGAATTCCCGCAGCGTCAGCAAGAACTGTTCGAAGGCATCGTTGGCCTGATAGCCGTGGCCATCCTCAGCTCGATGGTGTTCTGGATGCGCAAAGTTGCGCGTTCGATCAAACACGCACTGCACGCGTCCCTCGACGCGGCCCTCGCCAATTCGAAAAACCAGGTCTACGCGCTGATCGCCATGGTGTTTTTCGCCGTGGCCCGCGAGGGTCTGGAAACTGTATTTTTCCTGCTGGCCGTGTTCCAGCAAAGTGAAGGCCCTGGCGCGCCAATCGGCGCCCTGCTTGGCTTGATTCTGGCGATTGGTGTGGGTTTCGCCATCTACAGCGGCAGCATGCGCTTGAACCTGGGCCTGTTCTTCCGTTGGACGGGCCTGTTCATTCTGGTGGTTGCCGCCGGGATTCTGTCCACCTCCGTGCAAGCCTTGCATGAAGCCGGGCTGTGGAATCACTTGCAAACCGTGGTCTTTGATATCAGCGCAACGTTGCCTATGGACGGTCCATTGGGGTCAGTACTGGCGGGCATGTTCGGTTATCAGGATGCACCAACGGTCAGCACGCTGAGTGTTTACCTGATCTACCTGATCGGTGCGTTGGTGCTGTTCTTTCTGCCGCACCCCGAAGTGGTCAGCTTGCCTGCCAAGCCTTCGCAACATCATCACTCACCATCTGTTACGAATAAATAAGGGCACCCATGTCGAACCTCCCCAACGGGCTTCCTGAGAAAGCCATGCATCCCCGCGTCTTGCGCTTGGCGGTTGCCGGTTCCGTGATCGTCATGCTTGCCGCTGGCGGGCTGTTTTATTACGCGTCCCAGGCCGCGATGCATAAGCGTCAGGCCAATAACAGTGCTGAAGTGACGGTCACTATTCATCCAGGCAACTGCGAGCCCAATGCCTTGGTCGTGCCTGCCGGGCGCACTGCATTTCGTATCGTCAACCGTTCGGAACGTGCGGTTGAATGGGAAATTCTTGATGGTGTGATGGTCCTCGAAGAGCGCGAGAACATCGCCCCTGGTTTAAGCGCGGTGATCAACGCCAACCTCAAGCCGGGCGACTACACCATCACCTGCGGTTTGCTGAGCAATCCTCACGGCACCATGAAGGTCACCCCTACTGCGGCTTCCGACGCCCTCGCCAAGGCCAAGCCAAGCATGGTCGCGTTCCTCGGCCCGTTGTCGGAATACCGGGTGTACATGAGCCTGCAAAGCTCAGCGCTGCTCAAGGCGGTTGTTGCACTGCAAACTGCTGTCGATGCCGGCGACCTGAGCCAGGCGCAAGCGGTCTATCTACCGGCTCGCGCGGCTTACCAGCGTCTTGCGCCTGCAGCCCAGCGTTTCTCCGAAGTCGATAACGCGATCAATGCCCGTGCCGATTACTACGAAAAACGCGAGCAAGATGCCGGTTTCAGCGGTTTTCACCGCATTGAATACAGCCTGTTTGACCAACACACCGTCGAGGGCTTAGGCCCGGTCGTGCAGAAGCTGCAAGCAGACATCGCCAGCCTCAAGCAACAATTGCTGGCGCAATCGATGCAGCCTGAGCAGTTGGTCGGCGGCGTAGTCCATTCGCTGCGCAGCCTCGCGGACATCCGCAGCAAAGGTGAAGAAGAACGTTACAGCCACAGCGACCTGAATGGGTTTGCCGCCAATCTGGACGGCACACGCAAGGTGATCGAGCTGATGCGACCGCTGCTGGTCACTTCCAACGCCGATCTGCTGAAGCGCATCGACAGCGCCACTGCCGCGTTGGACGAGCAAATCAAGGGCTTCAACACCGATGGCGTTTATCGCCCGTACGACCAAGTGACCACTGAACAGCGTCAGCAGCTGGCAGACAAGGCCAAGGCATTAGCCGATGCACTGGATGGAATCGATCCCGCATTAGGCCTTTCAGGTCTCTGAACAGTGTCCTCTCGATTTTTGAATTAGAGCGAAGACGTACCACCATGAAAGACTTAACGCACACCGATGCTCCAGATTCAGTTCAACGCCGCCGAGTGCTCCTGGGACTCGGTGTGGCGGGCGCGGCATTGGCCGGTAGCAGCCTGAGCGGCAATGTCATGGCGGCTACCCCGGCAAAAGTCACCGAAGCACCGCACAGCGAACAGACGCGGGACCATCACGATTTCCACGGTCGTTATCAAACCGGGATCGTGACCCCGCGCCCGGCTGCCGGCATGCTGGTGTCGTTCGACGTGTTGGCCACTGATCGTGAAGACCTGGAGCGTCTGTTCCGCACGCTGAACGAGCGCATTGCGTTCTTGATGACCGGCGGCACAGTGCCGCAGATCGACGAAAAATTTCCGCCCACCGATTCCGGAATTCTCGGGCCGGTGGTGACGCCAGACAACCTGACGGTCACGGTTTCCGTAGGCGCTTCATTGTTCGACGAGCGTTTCGGCCTCGAGTCGGTAAAACCCAAGCGCCTGATCGAGATGATTGGTTTCCCCAACGATGCTCTGGAACCGGGCTGCTGCCATGGCGACTTGAGCATTCAGTTCTGCTCTAACACACCAGACACCAACATCCACGCCCTGCGCGACATCATGAAGAACTTGCCGGACTTACTTCTGGTGCGCTGGAAGCAGGAAGGTACTGTGCCGCCGCAGGCGCCGCTCAAACCCGGCCAACCCGCGCAGAGCGCACGTAACTTCCTGGGTTTCCGCGACGGCTCAGCCAACCCTGACTCCAGTGACCAGAAAGCCATGGAGATACTGGTGTGGGTGCAACCCGATTCCGATGAGCCCGCCTGGGCGGCGAACGGCAGTTACCAAGCGGTGCGCATCATCCGTAATTTTGTCGAGCGCTGGGACCGGACGCCGTTGCAGGAACAGCAAACGATTTTTGGCCGTCACAAAGCAACTGGCGCGCCGATGGATGGCAAGCAAGAAAGCGACGAGCCTAATTACGCGGCTGACCCTGAAGGCAAGGTTACGCGAATGGATGCTCACATCCGCCTGGCGAACCCGCGCACTGCCGCCACCGAACGCAACCGGATTTTGCGCCGCCCCTTCAACTATTCCAACGGCGTGGGCAAAAACGGCCAGCTCGACATGGGCCTGTTGTTCGTCTGCTTCCAGTCCAACCTGAGCGCCGGTTTTCTCACGGTTCAAAGCCGTCTCAGTGGCGAGCGCCTGGAGGAATACATCAAGCCGGTAGGCGGCGGTTACTTCTTCGTGCTGCCTGGCGTCGCCGATGAAGCCAGTTTCCTAGGGCAGGGCATTTTTGGCGCGGGGTGAGGGACGGCAGCGATGGCATAGCGACAGAAGCG
>NZ_JAMFRV010000227.1 GCF_026224925.1 Pseudomonas sp.
CATTTTGGTTAATGGTCAGCGACGAACCAGTAGCGCCGGCTTGATCGACGTTCAGGCCGTTATTAGCACCGTTCTGCGAAGTGGTAACGCTGCTCGAATCGGCCATAGCGGCGCCTGACAAAGCAACAAGTACAGCAAGAGACAAAAGTGATTTACGTGCGTGCATGGTGATCTTCCTTTTTCTGTTTGATATTTCAATTTGGGTTGTGTGGCATGCAGCTTTATTGCGGGATTACGGTTGATTCACTTGAAACTGCGTGGTCTGCCCAGTCGTTTTATCGGTGGTAACGATCTGCAGCATTCCGCTTGAAAGATTGGTAATCGCAATCCGGAAGTCGGTGGTTTCAACAACCCCCGGAATAAGTTGGCCATTGGTACCAACGATGCTGGAGGTAACAGCCGAGGACACTCGACTCAGGATTGCGCTCTGCAACATGGTATTGAATTGAGTCAAAGCACTCTGGCTCGACGATGATGAATCGGACTTCGCGACAAAGTGGTTCTGAGCCTGGGCCTGGTTAAGTAACACCGGTCCGTTGAGCGGATTGCCGCCGAACGAAGGGTTGTTTGGCACATAGGCCAGCTCGCTGGCGTAGGCAGTACCTGACAGACCGGACACCAATGCCAGGCTGATAAAAACCAGGGATAACCGATGCATATAAATACCTTTTAAAATTCGTCGCGGCCCATGTCTGGGTCACCAAAAAACTGTGCCAGTTGGTAGTCCAAAATGCCTTGGTAAACTTGTGCAGCAGCATCAGCGCCGATGGCGGGTATAAGGCTGCGGTTGGGCGGTAAAAAAATCTGGAACAACCTGCGGTTACCGTAATCAACAAAAACCTGACTGCCTAAACGCGCAGTAGGACGCTCAGAAATAGCAACCGTGAAGTGCCCGGTCTCATCCATTTCACTCCACGCGACAGCAAAACTGTCATAAAACGCACGTCCAGCGAGGGTGATAGTTTGACCGGTGACTAGCCCGCCGACTTCCCTGCTATTGAGAGTACGGTGCTGCGCTAGGCTCGCGTTACTGTTGACGCTGTCCTGGGCAAACACCATGGATACAACGCACAGCTGCAGAACTGTCACGCTCATAAAATGAGAGTACGTCATGTGCTTGCAGAACCGATAACAAGTGGTAGTTGCTATTTATATCTCAATAATCGCAATGCGCCACTATTTTTATAAAATATTTAAAGTTACTTTTTGACGCCAGATTTTTTGGCAGAATTTAGTCGCCATAAAGGACAGACAAGATTATGACGCCAATGTTTTTAACGATTTTTTAAACCTTTTCACCTTCGTCTATACACCGAAATGTATTAGCACTTTATAACTGACGAGACAGGTATTTGAACAAATGAGACGTCACTTATTAGTGACCACACAGGTTGATTAATTAAACGATTCAGCGCCTGCACGCAAGGCATTTTATAACTCTAGGCGACACGCATTGTGCCCACTCCGGTAACAGCGCCAAAAAAAGCATTCTCGGCATACACGGCCTCGACCTGCCAAAGAAGATATATCATTATAACTAAGTCATTCGTTTGACAACCGAATCGTTGACGGTTCTAGGCGCGACTGTAAGCCGCGTCTATCACAGTGACGGCCCTGCTTACTTGTGGTTAATAGACATCAATTAACCACCACCCTCCCAACCATCTGCGGATGCAACGTACAAAAATACTCGAACACGCCTGCCGTCTTGAACGTGTACGAGTATTGATCCCCAGTATCCAGCGCTGGCGAACGAAATGTTTTGTTAACGCCGACGATGGTGTGCGGCGCTGGGTCGTCGTTAATCCACGTGACAGTCGTCCCGGCTGCCACGGTCAGGTCTTTCGGTGAATACAAAAACGCTTTGATTTCGATCTGTATGTTTTCTGCCCAAGCCGATATCGGGATCAGTAGGCAACTCAGGGCAATAATCTGGGCACAGCGGGTCATTGGACCTCCGTCAAACGAGTGTTGAATTGATGAGTGCCAAGGGATGGTCGCCTTGTGTAGCTACCACCTCGGTAACCCCCAAATAATTGCGCAGTTGATCAGCGGCCACCGTCATAGGACCAGGAGCTGGAGCCGACCCAGGGGCAGGTTGGGGGTACGCGGTCGAACGGGCGGTATGGAAGGTAATGTTGCCTTCAACCTTCTGTATGACTTGATGGATATGGCCATTGAGGACCGTAACGGAGCCGTATTTGCGCAGCATCGCGATGGCTTGATCACCGTCTTCGGTGCCCCAACCCCATGGCTGATAAATTGTCCACAGTGGGATATGAGTAAACACAACGACAGGCGTACTGACAGACACGGCGCGCAGGTCATCCGCCAGCCATTTCAGTTGGTCGGCGCCAAGGGTCGCTTCGTGGCCCGCCTGGAAGTTGAATACATTTATCAACGCAACAAAGTGCACGCCATGATCATCGAAGCTGTACCAGCCATTGCCTTTAGTACCTTTACCGTAACGGTCCAGATAAGCCTTGCCCCCGCCTTCATCGAGCATGTCGTGCTCGCCAGGTACGTAATGCACCGGGGAAGGCAACCCTTTCAAGACTTGGGCGGCTGCATCGAACTCTGCGGGTTTGGAAAGGTGAGTAATGTCGCCGGTGTGCAGAATCAGCGATGGTTTTTTTGGCAGCGCAATGACCTTATCGATGGCCTGCTGCAAGGTGTTCAACGGTGCCGGATTGGCCTCTTTGTTAAAGCCGATATGCGTGTCACTTATTTGCAGAAAGTGGAAATCGTTGCCTGATGCGCCCCCCGCTAGTTGCGCCTGCGGGTCATCCAACGCGAAAGCGCGCGGGATACCGCCGCTCATAATCCACAACACGCCCGCGCCCGCCCAGGCGGAGCACTTCAAGAGTTCCCTTCGGCCAAGGGTGTGACCCTCTTCGCGATCGGGTAAGGTCGAACCGGTTTTCATAAAAGACTCCGCAGATGTGCTTTGCTTTGGGGTAGCTGTCAGGGTCTATAACCGGAGCGCGGGCCTCTTTATTCCACGATTAAAAATATTTCTGTGAGTGGGAATAAAACAGGCCGAAGGGGAGTTTATAAAGAGATGGGGCTAGGTCACACAGTCGATATGAAGCGTTTTGATGAGCTACTGGCGCCCCATATGGACGCGGCCTATAACCTTGCGCGATGGCTTACCGGCAATGAAAGCGCGGCGCGAGATGTGGTGCAGGAAAGCGCCTTGAGGGCGTTTAGGTTTCTTCACCGTTTTGAAGACGGAAACGCCAAAGCCTGGCTACTGACGATTGTCCGCAATGAAAGTTATACCTGGCTCAAAGCCTCGGCTGGACATCGGTGGGTCTCCCTCGGCGACGACCTTCCGGAAGACGATAGCGTTCCCGCCCACTCCTCTACCCCGGAGCTCAACGCCATCCGCACTGAAGACATCGCCCTGCTTAAGCAAGCGCTCGAAGCCCTTGCGCCTGTGTTTCGGGAGGTGATTATTTTGAAGGAGCTTGAGGACATGCCTTACAAGGACATTGCCAACGTCATAGACGTACCGATTGGCACCGTCATGTCGAGACTGGCAAGGGCGCGGACCATGCTCAAAACTGAATTCTTGAAGTTGAGCCGCCATGAGTAAGATCAATTGCGAGCACTGCCGCGAATGGATGAGCAGCTATCTGGACAATGAACTGGACACTCAATCGCGGGACCGCCTGAGTGAACACCTACTGACGTGCACCGAATGTCAGCAGCGTCTTGAAACGCTGAGGGCCCTAAAAGCAGCAGTACAGCATCACAGCCCCTACTACACGGCCCCCGAATCACTGACCAAGAGTCTGCGGCTCCGTCTAACGTCACCCGCCATCGAGAATAACGATATCTGGCGCACCCTCCGACTCTGGCTTGCCCCGGTTCTGTCGGGCGCATTATTAGCGGTGGCACTGTTTTTATACGTTGCAGCGCCATCACCTGAGGACAACTGGACAGATGAGGCGGTTTCCAGCCATGTGCGCTCATTGATGGGCGACCACCTGATGGACGTTGCCTCCTCCGACAAGCACACGGTAAAGCCGTGGTTCACCGGCAAACTCGACTTTTCGCCACCGGTGTATGACTTCTCTGCGGAAGGTTTTCCACTCCTCGGCGCTCGGCTGGACTACCTTCAGCATCAAACCGCCGCCGCGCTTTCTTATCGGCACGACAAGCACATCATCAATGCCTTCGTGGTGCCGACGGCGCAGGCCGACAGCCAACCGCAAAGCCAATCCAGCCGCGGCTACAACATCGTGTCCTGGCGGCAGAACCACATGCATTTCATCGTCGTGTCCGATCTGGATAAGGGGGAGCTGGAAGTTTTTAGCCAGCTGATCCAGAGAGGACTCTGACAAAGGACCATTGGAATTAAACCGAGAACCCTTTTCCACCACGAGCCGCGGTGATCGACCGTGCTTTAAGATTGGGACAGAGTTTCCATTAACCCGCCAAGATCATCTTCAGACCCGTCCTACGTTAATATCGGAATCAACAACCCCTTAAGTCCCACACAAACTGTCGGGCCATTGCCCAAACTCATCCCGCGAGCTGCTGCCTGCGTAATAAGGAACCCACACCATGCTGCAGTCCGACCTGAAACTCTACGAATCTCAAGGCTCGCCGAACGCTCGCCGCGTACGGATATTCCTGGCAGAGAAAGGCATCAACGTCGAATTGATCCCGGTAGACATCGCGGCCAAAGCCCAATTCTCACCCGCGTACAGCGCGATCAATCCGCGCAACGTCGTCCCAACGTTGGTGCTGGAAGACGGCACGGCCATCGGCGAAGTGCCTGCTATTTGGCGTTACCTGGAAGAGGTTTATCCCGAGAAGCCTCTGTTGGGCACCGATGCCAAGGACCGAGCGTTAGTAGCAATGTGGGAACGATGGGCTGAGCAGGAAGGTTTTGCCGCAGTGATGGAGGCAGTGCGAAATTGGCTGCCGGGGTTGGCTGGCCGGGCGTTGGCGGGGCCGCATGCTTACGAGCAGATTCCAGCGTTGGTTGAGCGCAGCGAAGCGCGGATCGGCCATTTCTATACCGATCTGAATGCGCGGCTAGAGGCGGCCGCATTTGTGGCCGGCGATCGGTTTTCGGCAGCCGATATTACTGCAGTAGTGGCTATCGACTTCGCAGTGGCGGCACTCGAACTGGACCTTCCAGACGACCTGCCGGCGCTGCGAACCTGGTATGCAACGGTCTCAGTACGCCGGAGCCTGAGTGCCTGATTCGAAGCAGCGCCCCAGCTCTATCGGATGATGTACACGTGATCAGCATTGATACAAGCTTGCTCAAGAAAACACAGCTTCGGAGGATCCATGGCAAATACCTATAGCCAGCACGAGTGGCAGCTCAGGCAACAATTGGCAGCCTGCTACCGCTTGATCGCTCATTTCCGCATGAGCGATTTGATTTCGACGCATATTTCCGTGCGCATTCCGGGGCCAGAACATCATTTCCTGATCAATCCTTACGGACTGCTCTTCGAAGAAATCACGGCATCAAATCTGGTGAAGATCGATTTGCAAGGCGTCAAAGTCGAAGATTCACCCTATCCGGTGAACCCTGCGGGCTTTGTCATACACAGCGCCATTCACCGTGCCCGCGAAGACGCTCATTGTGTGCTGCATACACACACCAAGGCCGGTTGCGCGGTAGCCGCGCAGGAATGCGGTTTGCTGCCGGTCAATCAGATATCCATGGAGTTCTATGGTCGGGTGGCCTACCACGAGTACGAGGGCATCGCGCTGAACTTCAGCGAACAGCAACGCTTGGTGGCGGACTTGGGCGACAAGTCGGTCATGATCTTGCGTAACCACGGTTTGCTCAGCATCGGCGACAGCGTTTCCCAAGCGTTTCTGCGCATGTATTACTTGGAGAAAGCCTGCGAAATCCAAATAGCCGCTCAAGCCGGTGGAGCATTACGCTATCCATCCGCTGAGATTTGCCGCCACACCGAACAACAATTCAACAACCCCGGCGCAGACCTTGCCGAAGGTGAGTTGAGCGACCCGGACGCCAATCGCATGGCGTGGGCTGCGCTGCTGCGGCTGGTCGAGCGGATTGCACCTGATTACAAGCATTGAACAGTGCCGCTAACATGTCGGCCCGACACACCGATGGAGATGACCTTGCTTGATAGCCGCACACCCGCGCTGGATGAGATCGACCGTCAATTGATCGCTGCCTTGCAGATCAATGCCCGCGAAAGCGTGGCCATGCTTGCCCGGCAGTTGGGGATCGCCAGAACCACCGTGACCTCGCGCTTGGCGCGTCTGGAAAAATCCAAAGTCATCACCGGCTATGGCGTGCGCTTGGGTCAGCGCCTGATAGATGGTGGTTTGCAGGCGTACGTCGGCATTACGGTGCAACCGCGCTCCGGCAAAGAAGTCTTGCGCCGATTGAGCGCCATCGCTCAAGTGCAGCAACTGTGTGCGGTCAGTGGAGAGTTTGATTACGTGGCGTGGCTGCGAACTGATTCGCCGGAGCAACTGGACCAACTTCTAGACCTGATTGGCAGCATGGAGGGGGTAGAAAAGACCACCACCTCGATCATCCTTAGCAGCAAGATAGATCGCGGGCAGCCCGTCTGACCGCAGGCCTCGTTGCAACTTATACGTTGTCGTCTTCCGCGCCCATACACGCATGACGCGTAGTGTTTACTGGCTGGTCGCGGGGCGAGCAAACGCCTCGGCAACGCCGACTGCCCTCTGGGTGTGGTAGCCAGCTCAGATGAGGGCGCGCCAAGGCGAACAGCCGGTAGAGCACTAGAAAAAGCGGACGCAGCGGCTTCCACGCCAAGGGCGCCGCCCACCTGCCAACACCTGCGGCTCGCCAACTCCAAAGGGTGGCGTCGATGCCAGTCAACCACTGGCCGCTGGCGCTGCGAGCATGCAGACGATCGCCCAGCTCTTGCAGGGTGCGTCCCGTTGACGTCGGGTCAAAATCGGCGGCGCTGATGTCCACCAGTGCCAACCGTTCGGGCTTCGCATGCCGGTGCAACCACTGCACCTCACGTGCACATAGCGGGCAATCCAGATCGACGTATAACGTCAGCGGCAAGCTAGGTGTTTCCATCGCACTTCTCCCAGCCGGCGTTCAGGTGTACTCAAGGAACATGAGTACACGCCGGATTACTATACAGATCATGTACAATAATAACTTTATTGCATAGCTTTTACCGAGTGGCGGTAGCGATAAATGTCGACTTCATCCGTTCACAATTAACCGCATCTACTGACCAAGCTTCTGAGAAACTCATGACAAGTCAAAGTGACTCAATAAGTCGTCATAATGTATCCAATAACTGCAAAACGACGACACTATGCGTCTTATTAACGTGTTCACTCTTATCTAGACTGTCTTCTTTTGCGTTCCAGCCGAGCAAGGTCAGTCATGAAAACCAATCGCCATCCTGCAGACGGTAAAAAACCGATCACTATGTTCGGCCCGGACTTTCCTTTTGCCTTCGACAACTGGATCGAACACCCGGCCGGATTGGGCAGCATCCCCGCCGAACACCATGGCGCAGAAGTGGCTGTGGTGGGTGCTGGTATTGCGGGACTGGTCGCGGCTTATGAGCTGATGAAGCTCGGCTTCAAGCCTGTGATTTACGAAGCGTCGAAAATGGGTGGGCGTTTGCGCTCCCAGAACTTCGCTGGCACTGACGGTATTGTTGCTGAACTCGGCGGCATGCGCTTCCCGGTTTCATCCACCGCGTTTTATCACTACGTCGACAAGCTCGGTCTTGAATCAAAGCCCTTCCCTAACCCGCTGACTGCTGCGTCCGGCAGTACAGTTGTAGACTTGGAAGGTGCTACTTATTACGCACAAACACTGTCGGATCTTCCGGCAATGTTTCAGGAAGTCGCCGATGCCTGGGCCGACGCACTGGAAGCCGGTTCGCAATTTGCCGACATCCAGCAAGCCATCCGTGACCGCGACGTTCCACGCCTGAAAAGCCTGTGGAACACCCTCGTGCCGCTGTGGGACGACCGCACGTTTTACGACTTTGTTGCCACCTCCAAAGCCTTCGCCAAATTGTCGTTCACCCATCGCGAAGTGTTTGGCCAAGTAGGGTTCGGGACCGGTGGTTGGGACTCTGACTTCCCCAACTCGATGCTGGAAATCTTCCGCGTGGTAATGACCAACTGCGACGATCATCAACACCTTATCGTCGGTGGCGTCGAGCAAGTGCCGCTGGGAATTTGGCGTCATGTGCCGGAGCGTTGCGTGCATTGGCCAGAAGGCACCAGCCTCGCTTCGCTGCACCGAGGTGCGCCGCGCTCCGGGGTGAAACGCATCGCCCGCGCTGAAGACGGCCGCTTCGAAGTCACCGATAATTGGGGTGACACCCGCCACTACGCCGCCGTGCTGACCACTTGCCAAAGCTGGCTGCTGACCACCCAGATTGAATGCGAAGAAACCTTGTTTTCGCAGAAGATGTGGATGGCCCTGGACCGCACGCGCTACATGCAAGCATCGAAAACGTTCGTCATGGTCGACCGGCCGTTCTGGAAAGACAAAGACCCGCAAACCGGTCGCGACTTGATGAGCATGACCCTCACCGACCGCCTGACCCGTGGCACCTATCTATTTGATAACGGCGACGATCAGCCGGGTGTCATTTGCCTGTCCTATTCGTGGATGAGCGACGCACTGAAGATGCTTCCGCACC
>NZ_JAMFRV010000228.1 GCF_026224925.1 Pseudomonas sp.
ACCCACGGCGAGAAGGACTCACAGATCCCGTTGAAATGGGCGCTGCGCACCTACGAGCAACTGATCAACAGTCCTAAACGCGAGCTGAAAATCTTTACCGAGCGAGAAGGCGGCGTTCAACATTCCAGCTTCGATAACAGCATCAACGCCGGGCATTACATCGCCGACTGGATCGCCGAGACCCTGGGTGGCCGCACCGCCTGAATCACCTGACTCGGCACACAGCAAATCGCCGGATAACCACAGGGTCATCCGGCGTTTTACATTAACAGGTTGATGGATTGATCTTGGATAACGATTTAGCGGCCTAATAAAGCAGGCCGAACATCTAGGCGATAATACTCGCTATAGAGATGTGTCAAATGATCAATCAACGTGGTTCCTTTACGCCCGATTTCGAACGCTGGCAGCGTAAACGTCGCGTCGTTGGAGAGCACTCGCTCCGTACTGTTCCAGGGGAGCAGTTGCCGCGCGGAAAACAGTGGACACCACAAGCGCTAGTAGCAAGGCCAATAACACCAGCATTTTATTAAAATTCGAGTAGGGCAAAAACCCTGCCTGGCGTTATATGTGTGAATATAACTGCCGGTTGGAGACGCGTTTATGTGCAAGAAAAACTGGAATTAATCGATATCGTTCATCTAAGCAGGAGTAAGATCCTCGCCGATCGTCACGTACAGCAATCTATAAATCACGATAAAGGCCGAACCCTGAGCCTTGATCGCACCTGGAAATAACACTCTCAATGGATTTTCGAAAAGACATTAATGGACTGCGTGCCATCGCCGTTATTGCAGTAATGTTGTTCCACTTCAATCCTTCCTGGCTTCCCGGTGGGTACGCAGGCGTCGATATATTCTTCGTGATCTCCGGCTATTTGATCACCGGCATTATTTTTCGCGGCTTGCAAAAAAATAGCTTCAGCCTGGTCGCGTTCTATTCGTCCAGGGCTCGACGCATCATTCCCGCTCTAGCGGCCATGTGTTTAGTACTTTTGCTGTACGGCTGGTTCTATCTCCTACCACTTCAATACGGCGAGCTAGGCAAACACATCGCCAGTAGCTTGGGTTTCTTCTCTAATGTGGTTTACCGGGCCGAGGCCGGTTACTTCACTACTGGCGCCCAAGAAAAATGGCTGCTTCATACGTGGTCGCTGTCGGTGGAATGGCAGTTCTACATGATTTATCCCATTGCCCTACTACTGTTGAGCAAGATGATTGCTTTTCCTGTGCTGCGCAGGCTCGTGCTGGCCGCCTGCGTGTTGGGCTTCATATTCTGTGTGTACTCATCGTTCCGATCTCCGGAGCGAGCTTTTTACCTACTGCCTGCGCGAGCCTGGGAATTACTGGTGGGCGGCGTCGCATACTTGTTCCCGATCAAGCTACAAGGGCTTAAGCAACGCTTGCTGGAAAACGTCGGCTTATTGATGATTGTCCTGAGTTTCATAATACTCTCGGAAAAAGACGTCTGGCCCGGCTATCTATCGTTACTACCGGTGCTCGGCACGATGCTAGTGATCGTCTCTGCACGCCAGGACTCGGTGCTAACCAACAATCCGTTCTCGCAATGGGCCGGCAAACTCTCGTATTCACTCTACCTATGGCATTGGCCTGTGGTTGTGTTCATGAGCAATGCCGGTTACTTGAGCGATTACCGCAATGCTGTGCTTGGACTTGCGGCTTCGTTCGCGCTGGCGTTGGTGTCCTACACCCTGATCGAAAAAAGTCCGGTGAAAAAGAGCCCATACCACTGGAAATTGAGCACTGTCAGCGCGCTTATCGCGCTGGTGTTTACCGGTGCAGTCGCAGTCAATGCAAGCAACGGTGCTGTCTCGCCCCTTCGTGCCATCAGTAGCTCGGACAGAGCGCACTTCGTTGTGGATTACGCCGCAATGATAGGTACCCTGTATGAAGCCTACTGGCTCAAGTGCGATGCGTTTTCCGCTTTCAACCAGCGAGGCCAGTCTGCCATTGACCCTGGTTGCATCAGTAAGCAAGGTGAAGGCGGCGTATTCCTGTGGGGTGACTCCCACGCGCAAGCACTGTCCAAAGGATTTAGAACCTCGCTACCCAAGGAAACGGCGTTCTATCAGGTCGCCTCCGCAGGCTGCAAACCCAGCCTGACCGATAGCCTTGGCTTCAAAAGCCCGATGCGCATAGCCTGTAACTACTCAAACCAAACCGCGCTAGATAGCATTCAGAACCTTCGCCCGGACGTAGTGGTGATTGCACAAAAAGACGAGCACGATAAAACTAACTGGGACGAAATTGCCATCCAACTAAAAAGCTACGGGGTCAAGCACGTAGTGCTAATCGGCCCGATGCCAGAATGGAACCCCTCACTTCCCAGCGTCATCGCCAACCGGCACTGGGGCACAAACGACTCGCACATCACCGACCCTGCCCTCGACCAAGATGTCATAAGAACCGACCACCTTATCCAAAGCTCCATTGACCACAACGTCGTCAACTTCGTCTCGTTGATCGACAAATTGTGTGTCGCCAACTCGTGCTTGGTGCGGCTGCCGGACGACAATTCACTACTGCAATTCGACTCCAGCCACCTGAGCGAAAAAGGCTCGATATACGTCGTGAAGAACTACGTACTGCCAGAGCTTGAAAAATTCAACTGACAAAACCCTGAAGTGAGCGCGAGCTTTCGTGAACTGACCCATTGCTGACGAAGATGGCTGGGCGTATCTAGGTGCATTAGGGGCAAACATCACAAAGCTGAGACCTGAGTTTGACCCTCGTACTCACGGCTACAAGAAGCTAAGTGATTTGATCAAGGGTCAGCTCAGTGACGGATCGCCGCGGCGTGTCACTCGCCCCGAAGAAATACGTGAGTGGAACCGCTGAAACGTCCGCCCGACATAAGCAGCGAGGCAAATAAACAGGTGGTTAAGCAGGTAGGTCTTTGTGACAACTGTTAACTCATAAACCTGCTTATGCTTGGGCGAGGATGCTTTGCAGCAACCCCGAACGCTACCGCTAAGGCAAAGAATGAGATGCCGCTCCGATGCCCGCCGGACAGATGCTCATTGCTGCGTCTACTGCAGCTCTATAGTTTGGCCCGCAGATAGATCTCCGCCCCATGCCACCGTAAGTTGTCGAACGCCTACGCACTCTGGTGTGCGATTTGGCGCTAAGTGCGGAGCATCAACGACGACGTTCATGCAGACTCCTATCTGATAGATCGCTCCAGCGACGAAGGGCCGTTGACTCTCAGGAGTGTGATCGCTATCGATTAATGCTACAGGCAGGTTTGTCGTTCGCTATGGAAAATTTGATGCGCAGGTGGGTAAAGTGGGTTTGTTTTAGCTGATTGGCTATTTGTGCAGCGCTTCCATTAGCACTTTTCTTTTTTCACATATGTATTATGTTCTTTAGAAGGGTTTTGAGTTGTTTCGAAACAGGCGACTTGGTTGCGCCCATGCGCTTTTGCTTCATACAGTGCCAAATCCGCCTGTTTGAACCATTCATTGAGCAATATTGGATTATCGAACGCGGTTAGACCGATGCTTAAGGTCGCAATGGTCGTCTGTTTTTGACCAAATACAGCGTCAGCAACGTTTATCCTCACCCTGTCAAGTACCTGAAAGGCGGTCACCCTATCGGTATCAGGCAGGAACACACAAAACTCATCTCCACCGAATCTCGCGACAATATCAGTGGGACGCAGGTTAGACCTGAGTGCGCAAGCCACATGTCGCAGCACTTCATCCCCAACAAGGTGGCCATGCGTGTCGTTAATCTGCTTGAAATGATCCAGGTCTAAGAGTGCGAGACAGCCGTTCGAGACACCATGCACGCGGCGTTTATATGCATTTTCGAGCAGCGCGTTCCAGTAACGACGATTGTAGAGACCTGTCAGGCTGTCGGTCTCACTCAACTCACGCAACACCTCACGGTTCTGCCCTAGCCGGAGCGCCAGTTTGTATAGCGTCCAACCTATGACCAATGGTTGGATAACGATCATCGGTATCGACGAATAGACCACCAAGGGCGTGCTATAAAACGAGAAACTTAAGCCGAATGTTGCGACGGAGACGGCGATTCCCACCATTTTGGCCAGCCAGCCGCGTAATACGAAGGCCATCCCGCCCGTAGCAACGTTGTTCATTGCCAGCATCGAGAGCATCACCACGCTAGGGACCAAGTTGAACCCTATAGCGGCGACCCAAAACGCGGAGAAAGCTGAATCAAGCAAGACACTGCGTCGTTCAATATGCGCGGGATGTTCGGCGGATCGTGCTAGTAAAAAGGCCATCCACGGCCAAACGAAGCAAAAAGTGATGAGCAGTGCCCAGATGAAAGGTGGACGACCTTGCTCCCAAAACACCCCACCGACGCAGAAAAAACCAGCGGCCAGCCCTATCGCCCGAGGCATCAATGCACGTTTTGCGAACGCTTGGCTTCTGTTCCTTGCTCCGAATGAACTCGTCATTACTGTATCCATACATTCAGATTATGCAGCTACGGCCTCGCTCAAGCGTTGGCCAAATCGAGCATAAAAATTTATGCACGCTCGACAACCTAACAGACCTATCGGCTTGTATCTCAAAATACCATCATTTGTGGAGGGAATGCTCCTGGAGGCTTGTAAGCTGTAACAGCATCGGCATCCCTGATTCTGCGGCTCAGTTTCCCCTGTCAACGTTTCAACCTGCCCCTCACGGTGCAACATGCATGACTCGGGGTCTGGTTGATTCGCCATTTCTTACCAGTATCGAACTTTCATCGACTATCATCCGCCAGCTTTAACTAGCGCACTAAGCGTCCGGCCAACATAGCTTGCGTGATTTGCGTATTCCACGCCCATGTGGCCGACGCCTACCTGTTCGCCATCGTCAATTGGTCCGCGACCTCACGCCCTGGCCGGCTGTCTCCGCCTTCCAGAAACGCGTTGGCGCCCGCCCAAGAACGCACGATCTTCGGGCGTCAGTAGCCTGAAGGCCAGGCATCGAACTCCTGCTTGAAAGTGCTCAGTCTGCGCTGCGCGAAATGGCGGAAGGTAGCGGGAGTCGAACCTGCCCGGGAGCGGATGCCGTCCCCAACCGGGTTTGAAGCCCGGCCGCGCCACCGGGCGCGATTGCCTTCCTTGAAATCAGTCTCCAGTGCTTTGTGCGAGTGCATTGTCCGGGCGGATGCGGCGTTGCTCGCCGAGCCGACGGGTTAAGCCGATACGGTCGAAGAACTCAAGAATTTGGATACTGCGCTTGCGGCCGATGCCCACTGCATCGCGAAACGCGGCTGCCGGGATGGCTGAGTTATCGGCAGCCAGTTGCAACAGCATAGCTGCCAGTTGGCGCACCGTGGCGTCAGTGTAAAACAGGTCGCGCACCACTTGATGCACCTGCCCCAACCGTGCCAGTTTGCGCAGCAGCAAGCGCACGGCGGCTTCGTCACGATGAATTGCGTTGGCCAGACCACGCACCCAAGGTGGATCGAAATTCGACTGTTCGAGCAGTGGCTGCAACTGCTGCCACAAGGTCGCGTCTTCTTCACTCAGGCACACCTGATGTTCGGGTAAATGCAGCCAAGGGCCGCTGGCGGCAATGGCGCCGCCGGCCAGCAATTCGTCGAGCAGGCTGATGAAAGTCGGTCGGTCCAGGGGCATAGCTGCGAACCGGCGCAAGCGATCTCGGTCTGGCCCCAACTGGTCCGGTTCGAGTTGGTGAAAGCGAGTCAGTTGTTCCAGCAACATATTTTTCAAGGCCTGCCAGCGGGAAGCGCTGAACAACCGCGAGCCTTGACGCGTGGCAATCACAAGGACATCGGCCGGCAATTGCCATGTGGCGCGCAGGCGATTGAACTGACGCTCCAGACGTTGTGGCTCAAGCCCTGCGTCGCTGTTGGCGAGCAACGTCGGCAAAACCTGTTCCAGGCTGTCGGTGTCGGCCAAGGCTTGCAACTGTGTCAACCGAGCCGGACTACGACGTTGGCGCGCCGGTGCAAACGGGTCCAGCACCCGCCCCCCGCCAAGGGTGCGCTGCGCGCTCTGGTCGCGCAGAACCAGGCGATCACCCTGCACCGCCTGCACGGGTGCATTCAGCAACAATTGTGCGAACATTCGATGCCCCGGCGCCAGGCTTTCACCCTCCAATAATGCGACCCGGGCGGTAACATCTTGAGTGCCCAGGTGTACATGCACCGGGCTGAAGTGTGTAAAGGCGCGGGTCTCGCTGGCAAGTAGTTGCATGTCGATGTCCAAGCGCTGGGTGGGCGCATACAGCCAATCGGCCAGCAACCAATCGCCACGGTGGATCTGCTCCAGGGCCAGGCGCTCGGCGCTCAGGTTTAACGCCAACCGTTGCCCGGCCCTTCCTTCGACGGCGGCCTGGTTCTGCGCATGCAGACCGCGCACCCGCACGGCCTTGCCGGCTGGGCCCAACAGCAGTGTGTCGCCCACTGTCACCTGTCCGGCCAAGGCGGTCCCGGTCACCACAATACCGGTACCTGCAACGCTAAAAGCACGGTCGATGGCCAAGCGGAAACCGCCACAGGCACTGCGTTGCTGGACTTCGCGCTGCGCATCCAGCAACACCCGGCGCAGGGTCTCGATACCCTCCCCGGTCAGGCTCGACAGCACGATCTGTTGCGAGCCAGCATAGGGACCGGCCGCCAGCAATGCTTCGACCTCGACCTGTACCGCCTGTACCCGGATCGCATCGACGCGATCACACTTGCTGATCGCCACCAGCGCCCGAGGGATGCCTAGCATCTCGATGATCGCCAAATGCTCGCGGGTCTGAGGCATCACTCCGTCATCCGCAGCCACCACCAGCAGCACCAAGTCAATGCCCTGGACACCGGCGAGCATGTTGTGGATGAAGCGCTCATGACCGGGCACGTCGATAAAGCCGGTAAGCGCCGCCCTAGGCTCCAGCGCCGAGTAAATGAAACCCAGATCGATAGTGATGCCACGCTCACGCTCTTCCCGGCGGCGGTCACCGGACTGGCCGGTCAGAGCCGTGAGCAAGGTGGTCTTGCCATGGTCGATATGCCCAGCAGTACCGACGATCACCCTGCCCGACCCTCCCCTTGCAGTTGGTCAAGCTGGGTCAACCAAGCCATCTCGTCGTCCAGTTGGCGCAGGTCCAACCAAAGGGCATCGTCGTTGATACGACCGAGCACCGGAATGGGCAATGCCCGCAATGCCGCCTCCAGCCCCTGCAACCGCCGCCCGCGCAGCCGTTTGGGCGCGTGCGGCGTCAGGCACAACGCGGCGCTGGGCAATCGGGCCACCGGTTGGCTGCCGCTGCCGATCATGCTCAACGCTGGCAATGCCGCCACGGCCCAACCGTCGCCCAATACCTGGGCCAGTAAAGGGCGCAGGCGTTCGGCCTGGGCAAGGATATCGGCTTGTGGACGGGTGAGCAGGCGCAAAGTGGGCAGGCGTTCGGCCAGGCGTTCGGGGTCGCGGTACAGACCCAGTACCGCTTCGAGGGCGGCCAGGGTCAGTTTGTCCACACGCAGCGCACGCTTGAGCGGGTTCTTCTTGATTCGCGCGATCAGGTCTTTGCGGCCTACGATCAGTCCGGCCTGGGGGCCGCCCAGCAACTTGTCACCGCTGAAGGTCACTATATCGGCGCCATCGATCAGCGCCTGAAGCACAGTAGGTTCTGCGGGCAGTCCCCAGCGTGTCAGGTCCAACAGACTGCCGCTGCCCAAGTCTTCTAGCAATGGCAAGCCGTGGCGGTGGGCGAGTTGCGCCAGTTCGACGGTCGGCACCTGAGCGGTGAACCCCTGAATACTGTAATTACTGGTGTGCACGCGCATCAACAGACCGCTGCGCGGGCCGATGGCCGCTTCGTAGTCACGGGCATGGGTGCGGTTGGTGGTGCCTACTTCATGCAGCTTGACCCCGGCCCGGGCCATGATGTCGGGACTGCGAAATGCACCGCCGATTTCGATCAGCTCGCCACGGGAGATAATGCCTTCTTTGCGCGCGCCTAGGCTGTTGAGCGCCAACAACACAGCAGCGGCGTTATTATTGACCACTGTCACCGCTTCTGCGCCGGTCAGCTCACGAATCAAACCTTCGATCAAGTCGTCGCGGTCGCCGCGCTTGCCGGTTTGCAAGTCGAATTCAAGATTGAGCGGATAGCGGGCAGCCTGGTGCACGGCCTCGATGGCTTCCTCCGGCAACAGCGCCCGACCGAGGTTGGTGTGCAGCACGGTGCCGGTGAGATTGAACACCCGCCGCACCCGACTGGCGTGCTGGTTTGCCAGGCGCTCGCCTGCCCTGCCCGCCAATACCTGCGCCGTGAGTTCAACGGCGTCAAGTTGGCCCAGGTGTACCGGATCGCGCAGATCATCAAGCAATTGCCGTAGAGTGGCGAGCAATGCATCGCGACCATACCGTTCTGCCAGTGGCTGGCAGGCGGGACTATGCAGCAGACTGTCAACCGAAGGCAGGCGCGGGGGGCTGGAGGCAGGATTGGGCATTCAGGGCTCCGGGAAAAAAACGGGATTTCTGACTCCACATGGTCTTTGTGGGGGGCGTGCACACAGGTCATTTGAGTGTAGCCGCTGTGCTCAACTGCCCCCCGGCGCGAGCATCAGGTTCGGCGCTTGGCGTTGGTAGCCTTCCATATCCAGGCGCATGTCCAACGTCAGGCTGGTCAGGTCCGCTGAAAGAGCCTCGGCTTCTGCATCATTTTCCAAGTAGAGCAGTTTCAGGTAACTGTTACAGCCGGGGCAGATTTCGGCCCGCAGTGGCGCTTGGTTGGCTGCATAGCGGTCATCTTCGAAGCTGGCGTATTTCAGCCCCTTGCTCTGTTCGCAGTAGATGCATTTGACCCGCACCACATGCCATTCGCAGGCACACAACGAACACACCAGGTAGCGCAACCCGTTGTATTTGCCTCGGTGGCGAATCACCCCGGCCATGGCTGGCGAACCGCAGGCCGGGCATTGGCCGAGACTGTCGCAAGGCTTCAGGTCCATGGTTGGCATGTTCAGCAACCAGTGGCTCCAGGCGGCCTGCAAGGCGGCGCCGAGAAACGGTACCAGTGCTGCGGGCAACCCCTCAAACTGGCCGCTGAGCAAGGCGATGGCCCACGCCTTGCGCTGCCCGGCACTGGCGTTGTGCAAGGTCGCGATGGCTTTTTGCACCGGCGGTTGGGGCGGCGGCGGGTAACGCATCAGCAAGGCGTCCAGATACGGCTGCCAGCCGTCCTCGCGCACCAGGCTGTCGGCGGCCAGCGGCGGCAAGCCATGTTCCTGGCATAAACGCAGGCGTTCGGGGTCTGGGGCTTTCGTCGTCGGCGGTTGGTCCAACACGCTCTGTTGGACGCGGCAAAGAGTGGCGATCAGTGTCAGATAGTCGACTAGCGGGTGCCCACTGGCCAACTGCTCCAAACGCTCGGCGCGTAAGGTGAACAGATTGTGCGGTGGCAGGTACAGAAACGGCAGCGCGCTGGCTGATGCTTCGATCTGTCCGGGCTCGAGTATCGTGCTCAAGGAATCATCCTTTTTTCGTGACGCGACTGTCGGGCGCCTCATCGCGAGTCACCTCGCGGTACCAGAGCCCATGGTGTTTCTTCGCCCAGGCGTGGCTGACCCAGCCATGCAGCATGGCGTTCACAGAACCCTTGATCCAAATGCCGGCGTAGATATGCACGATGATGCTTAACACCAGCACAAAACCCGCCAGTGCGTGCAGCAGCATGGCCATTCGAATGACCGTGATACCAAAGTAAGCGCTGAAATAGACGCGCCAGATCACCACACCACTGAGTAACAGCACCAGCATGCAGGCCAATAAGGTCCAAAACAGCAGCTTCTGTCCGGGATTGTACTTACCGATTGGCGGTACGCCCTCCTCCTCATTTCGGATCACCCGACCCACTCGCTTGAGCCATAGCCGGTCATTGGCGATAAAGAAGTTAGCCCGCCAGAAACGGATCACCAGTCCCATAAACAGCAGGAACATCAGTGCGCCCATGAACGGATGCAGGATTCGGGTCCAAGGCCCGCCACCAAACAGGTTACTGAGCCAGAACAGCGCCGGATGGAACAGTGCCATCCCCGACAGGCTGGCCATGAAGAACAGAATCGCCACCAGCCAGTGGTTGGTGCGTTGATTGGTGGTGTAACGCAGGATGGGTTTGTGGCTCATGGTCGGTCCTCCCCGCGAGAATCTGGGTTATGCGGATCATAGGTGTGCACCGCTGGGTCGACCTCGTGCACGCTGGGGTCCTTGCCCGGTAGGTGTTCGTCTTCCTCGACCCGCTGCGGGCCGATGCGTACGTAATGGAAGAATCCAGCCAGCACCGCCGCCCCCATGGCCAACAACGCCAGGGGTTTGCTCACGCCTTTCCAGAGCCCCACGAATGGACTGATCACCGGATCCTTCGGCAGCCCCGCGTACAGCGTCGGGTCGTCGGCATGGTGCAGAACGTACATGACGTGAGTACCACCGACCCCGGAAGGATCGTACAGCCCCGCGTGCTCGAAGCCCCTAGACTTGAGGTCCACGATGCGTTCGGCGGCGTGCTCTTTCATGTCCTCCTTGCTGCCAAACACAATCGCGCCAGTCGGGCAGGTCTTGACGCAGGCGGGCTCGAGTCCCACGGCTACCCGGTCAGAACACAGCGTGCATTTATAGGCCTTATGGTCCTTCTGCGAGATGCGTGGAACATCGAAAGGGCAACCAGTAATGCAATAACCGCAGCCGATGCAATGGTCCTGGTTGAAGTCGACAATCCCGTTGGCAAGTTTGACGATTGCCCCAGGGCTCGGGCAGGCCTTCAGGCAGCCGGGGTCGGCGCAATGCATGCAGCCGTCCTTGCGGATCAGCCACTCCAGGTTACCCGCCGTGTTTTCGTGCTCAGTGAAGCGCATCAACGTCCAGGTTTCGGCGCTGAGGTCTTGGGGGTTGTCGTACGTTCCGTGGTTGTGGCCGACCTCGTCGCGCAATTCGTTCCATTCCGAACAGGCGACCTGACACGCCTTGCAACCGATGCACTTGGTGGTGTCGATCAGCTTGGCCACTTCCTCTTGCTGGCGCACCGAGGGCGGCACGGTGGTGGTGGCCGAACGGGCAATAATGTCTTGGCTGGACATCTAGATTTTCTCCACATTGACCAGGAATGACTTGGATTCCGGAGTCTGGGAATTGCCGTCACCGAGGAACGGAACGAGGGTATTGGTCAAGTAGCCATGCCGGGTGAGCCCGGTAAACCCCCAGTGCAGCGGGATGCCGACATGGTGCACGGTCTGGTTATTGACCTGCAGCGGACGGATCCGCTTGGTCACCACTGCCACGGCCTCGATATGTCCGCGTTTGGAACTGACCCGCACCCGGTCGCCCGCGACGATGCCCTTCTCCTTGGCCAGAACT
>NZ_JAMFRV010000229.1 GCF_026224925.1 Pseudomonas sp.
GACGGCCGAGGGATCGGTCAACAACACCGCGAGAAGGGCTGCGATGGGGGCGAACAGAATAACGCTATAGCCACGGTATGCAGCGAGCATCAACAGCCCGAGGGCCGCTAACGCGATGATTACACTCATAGAGTGTCTCCTGAATTGTTATTGTTTTTTTAAGTACGGCTGGACCGCGTTTGGGTATAGCGGGTTTCGTGCCATGTCGCTAACTGATTGAATTTGTTGGTTATTTTTTATAAATATTACACTGGCTAAAAATCTGTCTCTATTTTGAGACTTTTTCTCTGCCCGTCGCCCATCTTTCGCCTGCTATGACGTACTCTCTGTAGGAGCCAACGTGTTGGCGAGGGGCCCTAAAACCTCGCAACCAATTGATCGCATCGCCAACAGGTTGGCTCCTACAGGGTGCGTTTCTTGGTAGTCTCAATAAGGAGACTGGATTCTCTTTATTGAGACTCTACTATGCCTAGCGCGGCCATCTTTTTGTACAGCGTAGAGCGTCCGAGGCCAAGCTGCTGGGCGGTTTTGATGACGTTGCCATTACAGTGGGCCAGGGTCGTTTCGATCAACTGCCGATCAAAGCGCTCGCGGGCAGCGCTGAAGGTTTCGATGTCGGGCGTTTCAGTCTTAGGCTTCACCGCTTTGGGCAACGCAATCAGGGTTCCGATTGCTGCGTGGATTTCACGCGCGTCCAGCACCAGGTGATCACTTAGCAGGGCTGCCCGCTCAAGCACATTGCGCAGTTCGCGGATATTGCCTGGCCAGGCGTGTTGACCCAGCAAGGCGAGGGCGCCGCGATCCAGTTCGTGCTCGCTGCGTAGCTCTTCGAGGATCGCATCGCTGAGGGCAGGCAGGTCGTCCAATCGCTCACGCAAGGGCGGCACCTGGATCGGCAGTACGCTGAGGCGGTAGTACAGGTCAGCACGAAACTCACCGCGTTTGATCGCCGCTTCGAGGTCGGTGGACGTGGCGGCAATCAGGCGGACATCGCTCTGAATTACCTCATTGGAGCCGACCGGTTCGTACTCTTTTTCCTGCAACACCCTCAGTAATTTGCTTTGCAGCGGTAACGGCATGTCGCCAATTTCGTCGAGAAACAGCGTGCCGCCTTGGGCGATTTTCAACTTGCCGGGACGACCCTTGCGGTCGGCGCCGGTAAACGCGCCGGGTGCGGTGCCGAAAAACTCGGCCTCAAGTAACGCTTCGGGAATGGCCGCACTGTTGATGCTGACGAACGCCTTTTGCGCCCGTGACGAGGCATTGTGGATGGCGTGGGCCAGCAACTCTTTACCGGTGCCTGTTTCGCCCAGCAATAACACCGGTGATTCTGCGCTGGCACTGCGACGGGCTCGGCGTTTTACTTCAAGGCTGGCGAGGCTGGTGCCTATAAAATGCGAAAAACTGTATTTGGCTTGCCGTGCACGGAGTAACGAACGGGTCGAGGCCAATTCCTCCTGCATGCTCAGGTAGCGCTTGAGCAAGGGCGACAGGGAGTGGAGTTCATCGAACAAGGCGAAGCCTATAGCGCCAATCACGGCGCCGGCGTCGTCATTGATCGGCAGGCGCATGACCACCAGCGGGTCCTTGGCGGTGTCCATCATGTCGAGCAAAATGGGCCGACCACTGTTCACCACGTCGCGCAGCAAACTGCCGGGGATAACGCTTTCACAAGGCTGGCCCACGGCGACGCTGGCGTCGGTTAGCCCGAAGCGTCGCGCGTAGCGCTCGTTGATCCAGACGATGCGTGCATCTTTGTCGACGATTACCGTGCCTTCACTGGACTGCTCGATGATTTCGAACAACGAGCGAATCGCCAGCCGCCGGACACGGCGATAATCATTGAGGCTGTCACTGTCTTTCATGGTAGGAACCAAGATCCTGGTGGGGGCGGACGTGTTCTTTAGATCAAGCAAACCCAGGATGCGCAGCCGCCAGTAGTTCTTTGGTGTACGGATGCTGTGGCGAATCAAACACATCATGGCTGGCGCCGCGCTCGACGACTTTGCCGTCTTTGACCACGATCAGGTCGTGGGCCAACGCTTTGACCACTGCCAGGTCATGGCTGATGAACAGGTACGTCAGGCCGTGTTTTTCCTGGAGCTGGCGGAGCAGGGCGACGACTTGTTTCTGTACCGTACGGTCGAGTGCCGAGGTCGGTTCGTCGAGCAGGATCAGCGCAGGTTTGAGCACTAGGGCTCGGGCAATAGCAATGCGTTGGCGTTGTCCGCCAGAGAACTCATGGGGGTAGCGATGCCGACTGTCGGGGTCAAGACCGACCTCTTTCAGAACTCGGATCACCTCTATTTCGCGCTGTGCAGGCGTGAGCTCGCTGTGGACTTCCAAGCCCTCGCTGATGATCTGCTCCACCGACATACGCGGACTGAGGCTGCCGTAGGGGTCCTGAAACACGACTTGCATCTGTTTGCGCCACGGGCGCATTTCTTTCTGGCTGAGGCAATCCAGTGGTTGCCCCTGAAATTTAATACTGCCCCGTGACTCCACCAGCCGCAGAATCGCCTGACCCAAGGTCGACTTGCCTGACCCTGATTCGCCGACGATGCCCAAGGTCTTGCCGCGTTCAATGCTCAGGCTGATGTCATCCACCGCCTTGAGGTACTCGTGATGTTGACGGAAAATCCCGCCGCCCATGGAGAACCACACACGCAGGTTATCGACTTCCAACACTTTTTCGCGGCTGTCACGGGGCAGTGGTTCGCCCGCTGGCTCGGCATCTAACAGCAAACGGCTATAGGGGTGTTGTGGGTTTTTGAACAGCAGGTGGCAGTTGGACTGCTCGACAATTTCCCCGGCACGCATCACGCACACACGCTGGGCGATGCTGTGCACCAGATTCAAATCGTGGCTGATCAGCAGCAGCGACATGTTCAAGCGTTGTTGCAGCTCTTTGAGCAGCAGCAAAATCTTGCGTTGCACGGTGACGTCGAGGGCCGTGGTCGGCTCGTCAGCGATCAGCAAGTCGGGTTCGCAGGCCAGGGCCATGGCGATCATCACACGTTGCCGCTGGCCGCCAGACAGTTGGTGCGGATAAGCCTTGAGGCGCTTTTGTGGGTGTTGAATGCCCACCAGTTCCAGCAACTCGATGATTCTTCGTTGCGCTGCTTTGCCACTCAATCCGCGGTGCACCAGCAAGGTTTCGCCGATCTGCTTGGCCAAGGTGTGCAGCGGATTGAGCGACGTCATTGGCTCTTGGAAGATCATCGCGATACGGTTACCGCGAATCTCCCGCAAGGTCGACGCGCTGGCACCCACGAGTTGCTGGCCACGGTAACAAATGCTGCCGGTGGTCAACGTCCCTGCTTTGGGCAGCAGTTGCAGAATCGAATGCGCTGTCACCGACTTGCCTGAGCCGGACTCGCCCACCAATGCCAGGCATTCACCTGCCGGGATGTCCAGGCTCAGTTTATTGACCACCGTGTGCCCGTTGAAGGCAACCGTCAGGTCACGAATTTCAATCAGGTTTTCGGACATATCAAGACCTCGGGTCGAAAGCATCGCGCAATGCCTCGCCAATAAATACCAGCAACGACAGAATCAGTGCCAAGGTGAAAAACGCAGTCAGGCCCAGCCACGGTGCTTGCAGATTCTGCTTGCCCTGGCCGATCAGTTCGCCCAGCGAGGCGCTGCCCGCGGGCATGCCGAAGCCGAGGAAGTCCAGCGCGGTCAGGGTCGAAATAGCGCCGGTCAAAATGAATGGCAAGTAACTCAAGGTCGCGTTCATGGCGTTGGGCAGAATGTGCCGCATGATCACCTTTTTATCGCTCAGGCCCAGGGCACGTGCCGCTTTGACGTACTCAAGGTTACGCCCGCGCAAGAACTCCGCGCGCACCACATCGACCAAGGCCAGCCATGAAAACAGCGCCATGATCCCCAGCAGCCACCAGAAGTTCGGTTCAACGAAACCCGACAGAATGATCAGCAGGTACAGCACCGGCAGCCCGGACCAGACCTCCAGCAAGCGCTGACCGATCAAATCGACCCAGCCGCCGTAATAACCTTGCAGTGCTCCCGCGGCGATACCGATCAGTGCGCTGATAAACGTCAGGGCCAACGCGAACAGGATCGATATCCGTGCGCCGAAGATCACCCGTGCCAGCACGTCACGGGCCTGATCGTCGGTGCCCAGCCAATTAGTTGAGCTTGGCGGGCTCGGGGACGGTTTGACCAAGTCGTAGTTTGGGGTGTCGTCGCTGAACGGAATCGGCGGAAACAGCATCCAGCCGTCACCGGTGGCGATCAATTTACGTACGTAGTCGCTGCGGTAGTCGGGCTGAAAGGGCAGTTGACCGCCAAACTCCTGCTCGGTGTAGCGCTTGAAGGCAGGGAAGTACAACGAGTGTTGATAACTCAATACCAGGGGTTTGTCGTTGGCGATTAACTCACCGCCCAGGCTCATCAAGAACAACAGGCAAAACAACCACAGTGACCACCAGCCGCGGCGATTATCGCGAAAGCGTTCGAAGCGCCGACGGCCTAACGGAGAAAGTCTGAACATCAGGCGTTCCTCGCGCTGAAATCAATTCGTGGATCTACCAGCGTGTAGCACACGTCGCCGACCAGTTTTATCAGCAGACCGAACAGAGTGAAGATGAATAGCGAGCCAAACACCACCGGATAATCTCGGGAAACTGCGGCTTCGTAGCTCATCCGACCGAGGCCATCCAGGGAGAAAATCACTTCAATCAGCAGCGAACCCGCAAAAAACACGCTGATGAACGCCTGGGGAATCCCGGCCACCACCAGCAACATGGCATTGCGAAAGACATGGCCGTACAGCACACGTTTTTCGCTGACGCCTTTGGCACGTGCGGTGACCACGTACTGACGGGTGATTTCGTTGAGGAATGAGTTCTTGGTCAAAATGGTCAAGGTGGCGAAACCGCCGATCACCAAGGACATGACGGGCAACACCAAGTGCCAGAAATAATCGGCAATTTTGCCCACGGTAGAGAGCTGTTGGAAGTTTTCCGAGACCAGCCCGCGTACCGGGAACCAGTTCAGTGACGTGCCGCCAGCAAACACCACCACCAGCAACATGGCGAACAGGAACGCGGGCATGGCATAGCCAATGATGATCGCGGTGCTGGTCCAGATATCGAAATGGCTGCCGTGCTTGACCGCCTTACGGATGCCCAGCGGAATCGAGACCAAATACGTGATCAACGTCGCCCATAAGCCCAGTGAGATCGACACAGGCATCTTTTGCAGAATCAAATCGGTGACTTTGGCGCCGCGAAAGAAGCTGTTGCCGAAATCCAGCTGTGCGTAGTTTTTCAGCATTAGCCACAGGCGTTCATGCAGCGGCTTATCGAAGCCGTATTGGTGCTCGATTTCTTTGATCAGTTTTGGGTCCAGGCCACGGCTGGCGCGGGAAACAGTACTGCCGCTACGGGACTCGGCCGGCGCACCGCCAACACTGCTGGCAGAGCCAATACCTTGCAGGTGGGCAATGGCTTGCTCCACCGGCCCGCCGGGTGCGGCTTGGACGATAAAGAAGTTAACCAGCAGGATGCAAAACAACGTCGGAATGATCAGCAGTAGTCGTCGCAGTAAATAACCGAGCATTCAATGCACCTCTGCGGGGTTGGCCGATGCACCGCGTTTTTCCGCGAATTGCTCGTTGGTCAGCGGGGTAGGACTGATCTCCCACCAGGTTTCGATGGCTTCACCGTTGGCGGCCTGAACCTTCGGAATGCCGAAGCGGTTCCACCAGACGGTAGACGAGCCGGGCGGGTAAAAATTGGGAATCCAGTAATAGCCCCACTGTAAGACCCGATCCAGTGCGTGGGCATAATTGACCATCGTCGGCTTGTCGCCCGCTTTTACCAGCCCGGAAATCAAACTGTCGACAGCGGGATCCTGCAGGACCATGTAGTTATTCGAACCAGGGTCTTTGGCGCTTTTAGAACCAAAGCAGCTGTACAACTCCAGCCCCGGCGAAGTCGATACCGGATACCCGGTGACGATCATGTCGTAATCGCGCGCCATGACCCGATTGAGGTACTGCGCGGCATCAATCCGGCGGATGTCGAAGGTGATGCCGATCTGGGCCAGGTTACGTTTGTAGGGCAGCAGCAGCCGCTCGATACCGGACTGGGCATTGAGGAACGAGAAGCTGAACGGCTCGCCCGCCGCGTTGACCAAATGGTCGCCTTTAGGCATCCAGCCCGCTTCCTCCAACAGCTTCAAGGCTTGCAGTTGCTTGTCGCGAATAAAACCGGTGCCATCGGTTTTGGGCACATGGAACACGTCGGTAAATACTTCCGATGGAACCTGTCCACGCAGCGGTTCGAGAATTTTCAATTCCTCGTCAGTAGGCGGTTGATCGGCCGCCAATGCGCTGTTGGAGAAGTAGCTGCTCTGACGCACATACACGTTATGCATCATCTGCCGGTTGCTCCATTCGAAGTCCCAAAGCATCGCCAACGCTTCGCGGACGCGTCGATCTTTAAACATCGGGCGTTCAAGGTTGAAGATATAGCCCTGGGAACTCTGCACCGCTCCCTCTGCCAGTTGCGCCTTTTGCAGGCGCCCCTCGGTCAGGGCAGGGCTTTCGTAGCCGATGGAGTAACTGGTTGCCGAGAACTCGCGGTTGTAATCATAGGCACCGCCGCGCAGCACCTGACGCGCGACGTCGGTGTCGCCGAAATACTCGACGCTGAACGTGTCGAAGTTATAAAGCCCTTTGCTGACCGGCAAGTCTTTGCCCCACCAGTCGGGGTCACGCTCGAAAGTAATACTGCGTCCAGCGTCGACCTTGCTCACCTTGTAGGGACCACTGCCCAAGGGGATTTCGAAACCTCCGCCATTGGCAAAGTCACGGGTTTTCCACCAGTGCTCGGGAAATACCGGCAACGAGGCTAGGTCCAGCGGCAAGGTACGGTTCTCGTTGCTCTTGAAGTCGAAGCGAATCTGGGTGGGTGACTCGACCTCGACTTTGACAACGTCTTCGAATTCCGTGCGGTATTCCAGACTGCCTTGGGTCATTAGCAGGTTGTACGAATAACTGACGTCTTTGGCGGTGATCGGAACGCCATCAGCGAACCGCGCTTTAGGGTTCAGGTAAAAGCGCAGCGACAAGCCGTTATCGAGGCGTTCCATGCGCTGTGCGACCAAACCGTAAACGGTATAGGGCTCATCCAGTGAACGGACTGCCAGCGGTGAATAGAGCAGGCCACTGATTTGCGAAACCCCGGTGCCTTTGTCGATATAGGGCAGCAGATGATCGAACTGCCCAATAGACTGCGCCGAACGACGCATGCTGCCGCCCTTGGGAGCGTCCGGGTTGACATAGTCGAAATGGGTGAAGTTGGCAGGGTATTTAGGTGCCTCTCCGTAGACAGTCAGGGCATGTTCCGGAGCAGCGGCCAAGGGCTGAAAGCCAGAAAGCAAGGCTAGCGTTGCGACGATCAACGATGAAAAAACAAAACGCATTGCTCGAATCCTGACTGACGTCCGCAAGCGAATATCAGGGTTAAGGGTAAAAAAACAAGCCTGTGCAGAAACTGCCGGACCATAGGCTGCTTTATAGCCAAATACCGAGCCTGATAGTCGCGGGCTAACCATGCATCGACACATGGAGTTGCACAATCGGTTTTTTTGTCTGTACGCGTAAATGGCCTGAATGACACAGGCCAGGAGGGCTTTATAACCGGTGTGCACAGCACAAATGAAAACGGCCCGTCAGACAGACGGGCCGTTCGGTGAGCCGCGGGACGTTTAGTCCTGGCGGCTGGTGACTTCCAGAAGGTGGTAGCCGAACTGGGTTTTTACCGGGCCTTGCACGACGTTAATGGGCGCGCTGAAGACCACGGTGTCAAATTCCTTGACCATTTGGCCTGGGCCGAACGAACCCAGATCGCCGCCTTGACGGCTGGATGGGCAACTTGAATTGGATTTTGCGACTTCGGCGAAATCAGCGCCGGCTTCGATCTGGGTTTTCAATTCGTTGCACTTTTCTTCGCTGGCAACAAGGATGTGGCGGGCAGTGGCTTTAGCCATGGAAATATTACTCCTGTGAAAAAAATGAAAGCCTACCGGATTAAGGACGGCAATTCCCGCGAAAGTTCCGACCGCCCTTTGGTTGACCCTCCGAACGGTTAGACGGTTTTGCGAAACAGCCGTTCGCTCAGTTTTGCAGGCGTAGCCGTTTGGCCGCATCGCGCAATAACTGGTCGGTGCCATCCCAACCCAGGCAACCATCGGTCACTGACACGCCGTAGCGCAGGGAATCACTCAGTGGCTGGCAGCCTTCGAACAGATGGCTTTCGAGCATCATGCCGACCAGCGAGCGGTCACCTTGCAAGCGCTGTTGCAGCACGTCATTGAACACGGCGGGCTGGCGCAGCGGATCTTTGCCGCTGTTGGCGTGGCTGCAATCGACCATGATGCGCGCAGCTACGCCGAGCTTTTCCAGGTTGGCGCGTATTTGGGCGACACTTTGGCTGTCGTAGTTCGGCCCGCTGTGGCCACCGCGCAGCACCAGGTGCGTGTCCGGATTGCCTTGGGTCTCGATGATCGCCGGATGGCCGTGTCGATCAATGCCGAAATGTCGATGGGCATGGGCCGCCGAGCGCATGGCGTCGGTGGCGATGGCAACGCCACCGTCGGTGCCGTTTTTGAAGCCGACTGGCATGGGCAGACCACTGGCCATTTCCCGATGGATCTGCGATTCGGTAGTCCGGGCACCAATGGCGACCCAGCTCAACAGGTCGTCGAAGTAGCCCGCTGCCATTGGCTGCAGAATTTCAGTGGCAATGGGCAAGCCCAGCCGGAGCATTTCACGCATTAAGTCGCGGGACAGCGTCAGGCCTCCGGCCATGTCATCGCTGCCGTCGAGTCGTGGGTCATACGCCAAGCCTTTCCAGCCGACGGTGGTGCGGGGCTTTTCGACGTACGCACGCATCACCAGCAACAATTGATCGCTGACGTCTGCTGCAAGCGCTGACAATCGTTGGGCGTATTCGAGGGCGGCGCGGGGGTCATGGATCGAGCAAGGCCCAACTATTAGCAGCAAACGGGAGTCTTCACCGTTGAGAATTGCACGTACCGCGTGACGATGGGCGGCGACTTGATTGCCTAGCGCTGTGTCGAGGGGCAACTGTTGCTTCAGTTGCAGGGTGCTGGGCAGGCGCTGTGGGGCTGGGGCGCTGTCGATCAAGGTCACGCTGTGTGGCGACAGTTCGGACAGGTTTTTTACCGCGACGGACGAGTTCATGTTCTGGCTTCCTGGGCGGGCGCGGGTTTATCGCGCTCGACGCCCTATTGGGGTGTTCGACAATTGGCCGTGACGGCCTTTAGTGTTGGCTTGCCACCCGAAAGTGACCGGTCGGAGGCGGCAGGCTGTCCCGAACGGAGGCTGCTAAATCGCCAGGTGAAGTCGGTGTCGTTGCGGTAACCAGTGGCGTAGTTCATGTCGTGTTCCTCGATTCAATTCAATGCAATTAGGATTTGCCGGGCCTGAAAAAACAAAACCCCCGATCAGGTTGCCGACCGGGGGTAGAGAGTTCTCTGGTTGGCGTCCCCGTTAGTGTGGGCGCCAGGTGGGTATCGGCGCGCTAGTGGCTAAACCAATACCCAAAATAAAAGTTCACGGGTGTTGCGACCCGACCTGCTACCGCCATTGCAGGCACGACTACAGCCGAGCGACGAGCGCTGGCAGCGTGAAGTGACTGTGATTGGGCGGACTGCAACATGGTCTGTCTCCGTTTGATGGTGCCGAGCTTACTGTAGGGGCGCGGTACTGTTCAATTAGAAATTTGCATCGGGCTGATTGAGTGCGCTGGGTGCTGGCTCACATCTTAATTGCGTGGAGTGGGTTCTGCGTGGTGTCATTCCAGTGCCAGTGCCAGTGCCAGTGCCAGTGCCAGTGGCAGTAAGTCGAGTGAGTTAAGTCAAGGAGCATCACCGTGGGAAAACGTGTCATTGCTGCCGCGCAGTGCATTTGTGTGGCAGGCGAACACCTGCATCCCGGTGAGGACGTAGTGTTCAGTCCGGGCGAGGGTGGTGTAGGTGTGCCTATCGCTGGCGATCACATCGCGCTCGCCGTGTGCGCAGACTTTTCCCACGCCAGTCATGCGAAAGCAGCTGCGCAGGCTGGCGCCACGGTCTATGCCGCCAGCGTGTTGATCACTGACGGCGGTTACCTTACTGATACGGCTTTACTCGCAGGCTACGCTGCTGAACATCGCATGGCAGTATTAATGGCCAACCATGGCGGCCCTACTGGAGGCTGGGGATCTGCCGGTCGCAGCGCGTTATGGTCAGAAGAAGGCGCGCTGGTGGGGGCCGTCGAGGGTGTAGGTGACGTGCTGCTCGTTGGCAAGGGAGCTTATGGGGTCTGGGTGACTGAAACTATCTTGATGAGTGTTTGATCTACAAGAGGCCACAGACATGGACTTGACGCTGCGCCGGGCCACCCTTGCTGATCTGGATTTCGCCCGCGAATTGACTCGAGTGAACATGCGGCGTTATTACGCCGAATATGAGCGGGTTTGGTACGGCGAGCTATTCGACGAGGAATGGGAGGCGCGGCAGAGCTTCGTCATCCTCAAGGCTAATAAACAGATTGGTTTTTTCAGCGTCAGCCTGGAGCCGCATTATTTGTATCTGCGAGACGTGCAGCTGTGCGAGCCGTATCGAGGTGAGGGCGTTGGAGGCTGGGTCATGGATCGCGTTGCGTCGATGGCCTGTGAGCAAGGACTCAAAAGCATTCGATTGAAGGTGTTTAAGAGCAATCCGGCGATGGCGCTCTATCTACGGCATGAATTTTCCTTCATCGGAACAGAGGACGCGTTGTTTTGGATGGAGCGCATTCTCAATAATTGAGTCAGTGACCGGATAGAAAGTTGAATTGGGTCGAGCTGTCGAACGCATTTACCGTCTGGGGTGACGGTAATTCCTTCAGATCAATACCGGCCTGTCCGAGCAAGTAGCACCCAGTCGTCAAAGCTGCTGCGCCATAGCAGAGGCGAAAAACAAGGTCATTCCGCTAACGGCGCAACGCCAGACTCTTTCTGAGCGGGAATGCTGCCAATCTTCATCCCCAATAAAACCGCCACTTTATGCGATTCGCCACGCTTACCTTTCTTGCGTCCAGCCAGGATTTGATAAGTAGTCGCCGGGTCGATGCTGTGCTCCCGCGCGAATTCCTGAACCGATTTTCCTTGTTGCTCTAGCCAAGCCTTAGCTTGTGCAGCGGTACGTATTCCGGGCATAGTTCAAAACCGTTCAAATCAGTTTAATTTTCATCGATTCTACCCATCGTAAGGATAGGGTCAACAGGATTATGCATTCAAATGAATGGAATTGGTTCAAGATTGCGAAAAGAACGAGAGCGCCTAGGCCTCTCACAGCGAGCATTTGGTGAAATTGGTGGGGTAGAGGCTAATGCACAGGGGAAATACGAAAGCGGTGACCGTGCCCCTAAAGCCGATTATCTTGCAGCTGTTGCAGCCAGAGGTGTGGACGTTCTGTTAGTGCTTACCGGTATGCCTACTCCGATTCCCGTCGACAACCTCACCCAAACCGAGGAAAAGGTGCTCGGTAGTTTTCGGTCATTGCATAAAGAGGACCAAGACGCGATCAGACGATTGACGACGACCATGGCTGATCTGTCAGCCTCGTATTTAACGAATGGCAAATAGACGTAAACAGCACGCTTGAGTAAAGATTCCTGTATCTGGACTTTCTTGAAAAAAATCCAAAATAGATGAAGACGTTAATGGTAGCGTGTCATTAACGCTGTTCACTCACCTGTTTTGCACCAATATCGTGCCTTGTGCTAGGTCTGGTGGGATGTTTTTGCTAAGGTGAGCAGCATTCGTCATGACGGTTTTATGAGGTGTCTGCTTGATTAGGGTGCTAGTAGTTGACGACCATGATCTTGTTCGAACAGGCATTACACGGATGTTGGCCGATATTGATGGTCTCCAGGTCGTAGGTCAGGCTGAATCAGGCGAAGAGTCCCTGCAGAAAGCCCGTGAACTCAAACCCGATGTGGTGTTGATGGATGTCAAGATGCCGGGCATCGGCGGCCTTGAGGCGACTCGTAAATTGATTCGTAGCCACCCGGACATCAAGGTCGTGGCAGTTACAGTCTGTGAAGAAGATCCTTTTCCTACCCGGCTGTTACAGGCGGGTGCGGCGGGTTACATGACCAAAGGCGCAGGCTTGGCCGAGATGGTTCAAGCTATTCGCCTGGTATTTGCGGGGCAGCGCTACATCAGCCCACAAATTGCCCAGCAACTGGCGCTCAAGTCTTTTCAGCCACAGAGCAGCCATTCGCCGTTCGACCTGTTGTCAGAGCGCGAGATTCAAATCGCGTTAATGATCGTCGGCTGTCAGAAGGTTCAGACTATTTCTGACAAGTTGTGCTTATCGCCGAAAACGGTAAACACCTACCGTTACCGTATTTTTGAAAAGCTCTCTATCGGCAGCGATGTCGAGTTAGCCCTATTGGCCGTTCGTCACGGCATGGTTGATGCCAGTCTCTGAAATGACCCAAACGTTCGATCCAAGCGCCTTTCTCTCTACCTGCAGTGGCCGTCCCGGTGTATATCGGATGTTCGATGCTGAGGCGCGTTTGCTGTATGTCGGTAAAGCAAAAAACCTCAAGAATCGGCTGGCCAGTTATTTCCGCAAAACCGGGCATGCGCCGAAGACCAGTGCTTTGGTCGCCAGAATTGCGCAAATCGAAACAACCATTACTGCCAACGAGACCGAAGCCCTGTTGTTGGAGCAGACACTCATCAAAGAGTGGCGGCCGCCCTACAACATCCTGCTGCGTGACGATAAGTCTTACCCTTATGTTTACCTGTCCGACGGTGAGTTCCCGCGACTCAGCATTCATCGTGGCGCGAAAAAAGGTAAGGGTCGATATTTTGGCCCGTACCCGAGCGCCGGAGCTATTCGTGAAAGCTTGAGCCTGTTACAGAAAGCGTTTCTCGTGCGGCAATGCGAAGACAGCTACTTCAAAAACCGTACCCGGCCGTGCCTGCAATACCAGATCAAACGCTGCAAGGGGCCGTGCGTAGGTCTCGTCGAGCCTGAGGTGTACGCTCAAGATGTTCGTCACTCGGTCATGTTTCTGGAAGGCCGCAGTAATGCGTTGTCGAACGAGCTGAACGCGGCGATGGAGGAGGCCTCCGTCAACCTCGAGTTCGAGCGCGCGGCAGAGCTGCGTGATCAGATTTCGCTTTTACGGCGGGTTCAGGACCAGCAGAGCATGGACGGCGGCACGGGTGACGTAGACGTAGTGGCGGCATTCATCAACCCGGGTGGCGCGTGCGTGCACTTGATCAGTGTCCGTGGCGGGCGAGTGTTGGGTAGCAAGAGCTTCTTCCCGCAGGTCGGTATCGAGGAGGAGGTGGGTGAAGTGATGTCCGCATTTCTGTCCCAATACTTCCTCAGCGATCACGACCGCGAGTTGCCCAGCGAGGTGATCGTTAACGTTGTTCACGAAGACTTCCCGACGCTGATTGATGCGATCGAAGAGATCCGTGGCCATGAGATGACCATCAGCCATCGCGTGCGCGGTACCCGAGCGCGCTGGCAGCAATTGGCAGTGACCAACGCCGAACAGGCGTTGTCTGCGCGCTTGGCCAACCGTCAGCACACGACCGCGCGTTTTGAGGCATTGGCCAAAGTATTGAACCTGGACGAACCTCCGCAGCGTCTTGAGTGCTATGACATCAGTCACTCCAGCGGCGAAGCAACCGTGGCCTCCTGTGTGGTTTTTGGTCCGGAAGGACCGATCAAAGCGGACTACCGCCGCTACAACATCGAAGGCATCACCGGCGGCGACGATTACGCGGCGATGCACCAGGCATTGATGCGGCGCTTCAGCAAAATCAAGGACGGAGAGGGCAAGCTGCCGGATATCCTGCTGGTCGATGGCGGCAAAGGACAGTTGTCCATGGCCCGCGATGTGATGAACGAGTTAGCCATACCGGACATTATTTTATTGGGCGTAGCCAAAGGCGCCACACGTAAGGCTGGTTTCGAAACGCTGTACCTGAACGACGCCGCCCATGAGTTCACCTTGAAGGGGGACGATCCTGCGTTACACCTGATTCAACAGATACGCGACGA
>NZ_JAMFRV010000230.1 GCF_026224925.1 Pseudomonas sp.
AAACTCATAACCAAAACGACACTCTTCCGAACAAACAAAAGCAGACAATGATGGCGGCGACAACACCTGCTAACTCCGCCAGCAGCGCGCAACCGACAGCGTGTCGGGCGCGCTGGATGCCCACCGAGCCAAAGTACACCGCCAGCACGTAAAACGTGGTTTCGGTGCTGCCCTGAATAGTGGCCGCCACCAGCGCCGGAAAGCTGTCGACGCCTTGGTTCTTCATGGTTTCGATCAACAGGGCGCGGGCGGCGCTGCCGGAGAACGGTTTTACCATGGCCGTAGGCAGGGCATCGACAAAGCGCGTGTCCAGCCCCACCCATTGCACCAGATGCCGAATGCCATCCAAGCCAAAATCCAGCGCGCCGGAAGCCCGCAATACACCCACCGCACAGAGCATTGCGACCAAATACGGCAGCAGGTTCTTAGCGACATCGAAGCCTTCTTTCGCGCCTTCGACAAACGCTTCATAAACCTTCACTTTCCTGAAAGCGGCAATCAGCAAAAAGGTCATGATCAAGCCGAACAGCGTCAGGTTGCCGAGAATTGACGACAAGCTAGCCAACGCGGCTGCGGAAAGCCCGGCGAGCAGCGTCATGAAGGCGCCGAGGGCCAAAGCACCCGGAATCAGGTACGCCAGCACCACTGGGTCCCACAGGCGCAAGCGCTGCATAAACGCCACCGACAGCAATCCGACCAAGCTTGACGCGCTGGTAGCCAGCAAGATCGGCAGAAACACCAGCGTCGGGTCGACTGCGCCTTGTTGCGCGCGGTACATGAAGATCGTTACTGGCATCAGCGTCAGCGAGGACGCATTGAGTACCAGAAACAAAATCTGAGCATTACTGGCGGTGGTGGGGCTAGGGTTCAACTCTTGCAGCGAGCGCATGGCCTTGAGGCCAATTGGCGTCGCCGCGTTATCCAGGCCCAAGGCATTGGCGGCAAAGTTAAGGGTAATCAAGCCCAACGCAGGATGGCCCTTAGGCACGCCAGGCATCAGGCGCAGAAACAAAGGGCCGAGCACTTTGGCCAGCCAATCGACAATCCCGGCTTTTTCTGCAATCCGTAAAAACCCGAGCCACAAGGTGAGGGTGCCGAACAGCAAGAGCATCACATCGACCGATAACTTGGCCATGGCGAAAATGCTCTCAACCATCGCGGCAAAAATTCCGGCATTGCCGCCGATCAGCCATTGCGCCAGCGCCGACACCGTCGCCACCACAAAAAAGCCAAGCCATAGGCCATTGAGCATCAGAAAGTCCCCCAGAAGATGCGGCGATGATAGCGGTGGGGAGGATTAACGACAAATCAGCCAAACATCAGTGCATCGCTTGACGTCTTCCCGAATGAATTCGGTCCAGGTATCGGCAATCTCCTGTAGGACCGAATTCATTCGGGAAGGCAGCAGCACTGTATTCAAATAAAAACCCCGGAAATCCGGGGTTTGTCTGTGTTACGGCCGAAACGTCAGTCAGCGACTGATTGGCCCACCGGCAGCGGCGCTTTGCTACGCCAGTGCGGCAGGGAGTTCCAGTAGGCCTGGCCCTTGGCATCGTCGTACATGCCTTCCCAACGTGAAATGACCAACACGGCCAAGGCGTTGCCAATCACGTTCAATGCCGTACGGGCCATGTCCATGATGCGGTCGACACCCGCGATGAACGCGAGGCCTTCCAGTGGAATACCTGCGCTGCCCAAGGTTGCCAACAGCACCACAAACGACACACCTGGTACGCCCGCAATACCTTTGGAGGTCACCATCAGCGTCAACACCAACATGAGCTGCTGACCGACCGACAGATCGATCCCGTACAACTGAGCGATAAAGATCGCCGCGATGCTTTGGTACAACGTCGAGCCGTCGAGGTTGAACGAGTACCCGGTTGGCACCACGAAACTGCAGATGGCTTTCGGCGCACCGTAGGCTTCCATCTTCTCAATGACCCGCGGCAACACGGTCTCCGAGCTGGCCGTTGAATAAGCCAGCACCAGTTCATCTTTGAAGATGCGCATCAGCTTGATCACCGAGAAACCGAACAAGCGGGCAATGCCCCCCAGCACAACAAAGGCGAAAAAGGCGATGGCGAAGTAAACCAGCACCACCAGCTTGGCCAGTGGTAGCAACGAGGCAAAACCGAAGTTAGCCACTGTCACCGCGATCAAGGCGAAAACACCAATCGGGGCATAACCCATGATCATGTGCGTGACTTTGAACATACTTTCTGACACGCCCTGGAACATCGTGACCAGAGGCTCCCGCAGTTCTGGTTTCAGGCTGGAAAGTCCCAAACCGAACAATACCGAGAAGAAGATGATTGGCAGCATGTCGCCGCGAGCAATGGCGGCAAAGATATTCGACGGGATCAGGTTGAGGATGGTCTGGATGAACGCGTGCTCATGTTGAACCTCGGCAGCAGTCTCCTGATATTTGGAGATATCGACGGTACCCAAGGTACTCAAGTCGATACCGGTGCCCGGGTGAAACACATTCGCTAAGATCAGCCCGACGACGATCGCAATCGTCGTCACCGCCTCGAAATACAAAATCGTCTTTAGGCCAATGCGCCCCAATTTTTTCGCATCCCCGACGCCAGCAATGCCTACGATGAGGGAGGACACCACAATCGGGATGACGATCATCTTGATCAGGCGAATGAAGATATCGCCTGCAGGCTGCAGAACATTGCCGATCCACCAAGCCTTCTCTGCTCCGAAGTGGTTAAGCACGGCGCCGATTGCAATCCCCAGTACCAAACCGATCAGGATCTGCCAGGCGAGGCTTAGCTTTGCCTTCTTCATGTTATTACCCTTATATCAAGTAGAAGGTCAGTGCGGGTGAGCGTCCTAGCTCTGTTGCACGCGAAAAAAGGCGCAACTATTCCCACGCAGCGACACGACGTCTAATGCCGTAAACGCCTACCTCATGCCGAATCGGCATGATTACAAAGGATTTTTTTGTCAGATGTCGCTGCAGCAATGACTCCACGGACGCAGTACTTAACGGCCGAGCGAGTGAAACCGTAGCTTGTAGCGCAGGGAGGGAGATTAAGACGGAGGTGTTGTCAAAAAAAACAGGGGCGCTTAGCTGAAACGAATCAGCAAATTGCCGGAGGAAAATCTAGATAGAAGGTCGATAGGGTCTTGGTTCGCAAGCCCGGCGAATCCATATCGGACTCAACATCACGGGCTTGCGTTGCCACTCATCCCCGACCCGGCCCACATCAATGGAGATACTCCCTGTATCCCTAGGTCGCTCCGATCCACCCGCAATCAAAACAACCCGGCCCCTTGGTCATGCGCGCACCGTCCTCGGGCGGCGCAGTTAATATGAGGTCGCGCCCTACAGCGTCACCTCGAATCCGCGTGTCCGCATGAGCACACCAACACTCAATACCACTTCGGATCTTTCTTCAGTTGTTCCATCAGCAAGGTCTGCATGCCTTTATCAGGCTTGCCGAGGAAACGGTAATCGGCGTGTCGAGTGGGGGATTTGTCGGCAGGTAAGCCCGCCGGGACTTGCACCCACATCGCATAGATATCCTTCTTATCGAAGCTGACCGCAACAATAAGCCGGTTATTCAAACAACTGTCCGGCGCCTCGCACAGGGGTCCGACCAGATACTTACCGCCATGCTCAGTAACCGCTGACATTGGATCCGAAGTGCCCGACAGGTTGATTACCCAATCGGGCAGTCGTTCCTCCTGCTTGACCACGTGCATCCAGGACTTGCGGTACTCAGGCGATGAACTTAAGAGATCACTGACCCGTGTTTGACCATCATTGGATGCGGCAGCAAAACTGCTGCCGCTCAAGCACGCGGCAGCCATAAGGATTTGCAATGATCTGCGTTGCAAAGACTTATTCAACATGTCTTCAACCTCGGCCGCGACGACCGAAGATAAACGAGGCTACAAACAGCACCAAAAAAACTACGAAGAGAATCTTCGCGATTCCGGCAGCCGTACCGGCGATACCACCAAAGCCCAGGACGGCGGCGACGATAGCAATAATCAGGAATGTAACAGCCCAACTCAACATGGTGATTCTCCTTACATTTCGTTTTGTCGTGTGTTGTCTAGTCAGAACACGCAAGTGAAGCGAGCGCTTTAAAACACCCACGTTTGGGTGTGATTTTTTTCAACCACAGGCACGGTCGCTTGCGCTGACTGAAAGTTTTGAGCCATTGCTTTTGAGGGCGATGAACTCACCGTCGAGTACGAATGCGCAGCGGAAAATTGCTGGCTGACACTGACGGATTCTGGGTGGTTGTCCCAACGCTGGAATTGTTGGCCGACAACTAACGTGACGAGGAGGGCAAGGCTAGCAAACAAGCCCTGCTGGATATGCAGAGGCGAAATACGCAATTGAGCGAAACGCTGGCTGGTCATCCTGAAGCTCCTCCACCCGAGTGGTTGTTCTTGTTCGGAGAGCTCAATGCTCATCCTGATACTTATTCATACTGCAGTCTGTGTGCCAGCTTTTTTACCTGAATTTTATTCATATAAATCAGTTACTTAACTTATAATCCCAAACTTGACTGCAAGCATCCTGCACGATGCAACGATTGGCATCGTGCAGGATGCCCGAGCGGTAAAAGTAGCCGTTGAACGATCAATGAGTGTCACGCTTCAAGTTCCGCATCCGATCATGCGCAGCCCGCACCTGCGGTAGTTCCTCTGCCGCCAGCGCCTTCACCTTTGGGTCTGCACTTTGCAATGCGTCTTCAAACGCGTGCAGGATGCGGTCTTCCGCTTCTTCAAGCTGCTCGATGTATGTCACGCTGTCATCACTCGACATCGTGGCTTTGGTGTCGGCATACAGTTGGCGCATCTTGCCCATTAATGTTCCACCGTCGGCCGGCGTTTCGTTCTCGGAGGCGACTTCCACCGAGAGCACTCTAATCACGTCGGTCTTGGCCTGAGCCATTTCCAGGAAAAGCGTCTTGAAACGCGGGTCTTTCACTTCCTGGGCGGCATGCTCATAAAAACGCTGACCATCGCGGGTAATTTCAATGAGCTCGTTAAGCTGTGTATGTGCTTCGCTCATAGCGTTTCTCCAATTGATTAATTTCACACGAGTGGGCGGAATGAGCCCGACTTAATTGGCCGTCGCCGTTATGACTTTTAAGGCGTCAGCGTCTACCCCACGAACACCACGAATGTTTCGGGTGATCTCTATGGCGAGTTGTTTTTCCGCGTAATTTGCAACAACACCGTCTAGGCTAACCATGCCGTTTTTAGTGTCGACCTTGATGTTTATACCGTCGAGGTTGCGGCTATAGATGAGGCTGGATTTCACCTTGCTGGTGATCCAAAGGTCGCTGATCGCTTCCCCAGCGCCAGTGGATCCTGGCTGCACTTTGGGCGCGGAAGGGTTCGTTGCGCTTAAGCTGATGAGGTTATTGACCTTAGTTACACCGTCAGTGTTGCTCGCAAGGCTGCCAGCCAGCAGCTTGGCGTCGGCAGTTTGCGCCTGACCTTTAAGCGTCACTACACCTACCTTGCTGTCCACTTGGATATTCAGCGCCTCGGTGACGCTGTTCCACAGCAACTTGGACTTCACAGTTGCCGTGAGCGTCGCATCTTCGAATTGCTGGGCGATGGTAGTTTTGGTTCCGGGTTCGGCAGCGACGGTAGGGTCGATTTCCAGTTGGTTGTCGACTTTATCGATGCCTTTAACGTCCATGGCTATTTGCTCGGCCAACTCCCGGTCGACGTTATTTTCGACTTTGCCTTTAAGCACTGCCGTACCGCGCTGAACACTGACGTCGATTTTAAAAGGACTCAGGTGCCTGTTCAGCGCAAACGCCGTCCAGATGGAACCCTCTTGCCGAGCCTCAGTAAGTTGACTGGCTAGATCTTCTTCAGCTGCAAACGCGGCTATAGGGGCTAGTCCCAGCACTGCGGTTGTTGCAGTGGCCAGGGCAATTTTCTTCAGCAAATGCATAAAGCGTTTCTCCGTGAAACAAGCGCAGGTCGTTTTTGACGACAGTACCTGTAGGACCGCAAGCACCGTGCCAGTCTATTTTCAGGTAAAAAACCTATAAATATCAGTAAGATAAGAACTATATAGCCACAGAGCTACCATGCAAGGCGCGGAATCAATCAGAATTGACCATGCAACTTGCCCGATATTTCCGGGACTAACCAAGATCATTCATTGCGGAGCGTAGGAATATGGACACAGCCACTGACCATCAGGGCCGTATTCTTTTAGTGGACGACGAATCCGCAATCCTCCGCACCTTCCGCTATTGCCTGGAAGACGAGGGCTATACCGTTGCCACCGCAAACAGCGCGGCCCAGGCTGAAACCCTGCTTCAGCGCCAGGTATTCGACCTTTGTTTTTTGGACCTACGGCTCGGTGAAGACAACGGCTTGGATGTCCTGGCGCAAATGCGCATTCAGGCGCCGTGGATGCGCGTGGTGATAGTCACCGCCCACTCAGCTGTCGATACTGCGGTGGATGCTATTCAAGCGGGCGCTGCCGATTATCTGGTCAAACCTTGCAGCCCCGACCAATTACGCTTGGCGACCGCCAAACAACTGGAAGTTCGCCAGTTGTCGGCACGGCTAGAAGCCCTGGAAGGCGAGGTTCGTAAACCTAAAGACGGCCTGGATTCACACAGCCCGGCGATGATGGCAGTACTGGAAACGGCTCGTCAGGTCGCAAACACCGATGCAAACATTCTGATTCTTGGTGAGTCTGGTACCGGTAAAGGCGAGCTGGCCCGAGCAATTCATGGCTGGAGCAAGCGCGCCAAAAAGTCTTGCGTCACCATCAACTGCCCGTCGCTAACCGCCGAACTGATGGAAAGCGAGTTGTTTGGTCACAGCCGCGGCGCGTTCACCGGGGCCAGCGAAAGTACCCTCGGGCGCGTCAATCAAGCCGACGCCGGCACGCTGTTTCTTGATGAAATCGGCGATTTCCCGCTGACCTTGCAACCGAAGTTGCTGAGGTTCATTCAGGATAAGGAGTACGAGCGCGTGGGTGACCCGGTGACCCGCCGTGCCGACGTGCGGATCCTCGCGGCCACCAACCTGAACCTTGAAGACATGGTGCGCGATGGCCGTTTCCGCGAGGATTTGCTGTACCGCCTGAACGTTATTACCCTGCATTTACCGCCGCTGCGTGAACGCAGCGAAGATATTCTGACCTTGGCGGACCGCTTTCTGGCCCGCTTCGTCAAGGAGTACGCGCGTCCCGCTCGTGGCTTCAGCGAAGAGGCACGATTGGCGCTTCTGAACTATCGATGGCCAGGCAACATACGGGAACTGCGTAACGTTATTGAACGCGCCAGCATTATCTGCCCGCAAGAACGCGTGGAGATCAGTCATTTGGGTATGGCCGAACAACCTAGCAATAATGCACCGCGCGTCGGTGCCGCGATGAGTCTGGACGAGCTGGAAAAAGCACACATTGGTGCTGTTCTGGCCACCAGCGATACCCTTGATCAAGCCGCGAAGACCTTAGGCATCGACGCGTCTACGCTCTATCGCAAACGCAAACAATACAACTTATGACTTCCAACTCATGAAACTGGCTATGAAGTTGCGTACTCGCCTGTTCCTGAGTATCTCGGCGCTGATGACCGTCGCGCTGCTGGGGCTGTTGTTGGGCCTTGTCAGCGTCATGCAGATGGCTAAAACCCAAGAGTCATTGGTTCAACACAATTTCGCCTCTCTGGACCTAAGCCTGAAGTTACGTCAGAACCTCGGTGACCAGTTGATCTTGATGCTGAAGACCCCGCCTGATCTCGACGCTCTCGGCCAGGCACAGCAAGTGTTTCAGGACCTGCTGGCCCAAGGCGTCGAACACGATGCGCAAGAAAACGTGCAAAACGGTTTCAGCCAGGCGCGCATCGACTACCAACGGTTTTTGCAGGATTTCGATCGACTTCAGCAACAGCCCACCACACTGCATGACAACCTCATGCTCACCGACAGCTTCAATGCGCTACGTACCAAGCTGATCAACTCGCACAAGCAGGCATTGGACAACATTAGCCAAACTCAAAATATGGCCCGGCAACGTGCACTGTGGGTGGCTGGTTTGCTCGGGTTCGTCGGCATCGCCGTGCTGTGCATTGGCTTTATCACTGCCCATGGCATCGCCCGACGTTTTGGCGCGCCTATCGAAGCGCTGGCAAAAGCCGCCGATAACATTGGCCAAGGTAACTTCGAGATCACACTGCCGATTTCGTCTGCGGCAGAAATGAACCTACTGACCCGACGTTTCGGGATCATGGCTGACGCATTGCGCCAGCATCAGGCAACCAATGTCGATGAACTGCTGGCAGGGCAACAACGACTCCAAGCGGTACTCGACAGCATTGATGATGGTTTGCTGATGATTGATCGGCAAGGGCGTCTGGAGCACCTTAATCCGGTGGCGCAGCGCCAGCTTGGCTGGGATGAAAATAGACTGGGCCAAGGTTTAGGCGAGGCATTGCAGCGACCGGAACTGGATGAACAACTTTATCTGACCCTGCGCGGTGGCAACCTTGAACGTGCGCCTGAAGACCTGGCTATCGAGGTCGATGGCGAATCACGTCTACTGACCTATAGCCTGACCCCCGTCAGCCACACTAAGGGCCATATTCTGGGTGCCGTGATGGTGTTGCACGACGTGACAGAACAGCGTGCCTTCGAGCGGGTGCGGAGCGAGTTTGTGTTGCGCGCCTCTCACGAACTGCGAACGCCCGTGACAGGGATGCACATGGCGTTCGGCTTATTGCAGGAGCGTATGCATTATCCTCCTGAGTCGCGCGAGGCCGATCTTCTCAATACCGTCAATGAAGAAATGCAACGCTTGATGCAGTTGATCAACGACCTGCTGAATTTTTAGCGCTATCAAAACGGGTTGAAGAAGCTCAGCCTCGCGCCTTGCGGCATTGAGGATTTACTGGAGCAGGCGCGCGGACGTTTCTACGCGCAAGCCGACGAGCAAAACATCATATTGCTCGTGGAGGTCCAGGAACCATTGCCGCGCTTGCACGCCGACCAGGCACAACTGGACCGAGTACTGGATAATTTGTTGGATAACGCGTTACGACACACGCCCGAGAATGGCTTGATCCGCTTGCAAGCCAGACGCCACGGCGAACGGGTCATCGTCAGCGTTGAGGACAACGGCGAAGGTATTGCCTACGGGCAACAAGGCAGGATATTCGAACCGTTCGTCCAGGTCGGACGCAAGAAGGGCGGCGCGGGATTGGGCTTGGCACTGTGCAAGGAAATAGTGCAACTGCACGGTGGCCGAATGGGCGTCTATTCGAGACCGGGGCAAGGCACACAGTTCTATATGGCATTGCCGCTGTAGGAGCCAACTTGTTGGTTTCTACAGGGTTTGGGTCTGATTCCTATGCCACATCGCCACTGCGGCGGGTTATCTCACGCCTGCCGCCGGTCACCAATTCGCTAAACTTCAACGCGCTCAATGGTCGTGCGAACAGCCAGCCTTGGCCGTAGCTCACGCCTTCACTGCTGAGCAAGACGGCTTGCGCTTCATATTCAATCCCTTCAGCGATAACCCGCAATTGCAGTGCGTGGGCCATTCGAATGATGTGGGGAGCGACGCCGCTGCTGGCCGCATCGTGCCCCAGCGCATCAATGAACGCCTTGTCGATTTTCAAGCAATCAACCGGCAATGTCTGCAAATAGGCCAAGCTGCAATAACCGGTACCGAAATCATCGATCAATACCTGATGGCCGACATCGCGCAGCGCTTGCAGGTGATTACGCGCCACCACCACGTCGATCAGGCCGCGTTCGGTGACTTCGAAGGCTATCTGGTGGGGTGACACTTTATGTTGCGCCAACAACCGCGCGGTCACCTTACCGATACGGGGAGCCATCACGTCGCAGGCGGCCAGGTTCACTGAAATATAAAGCTGCGGATTGGCGCGCAGTAACGGGCCCAACTGCTCCAGCAGTTGCTGCAGCACAAAATCAGTAATTTGCCGAATTTGGCCGGTATTTTCTGCCAATGGAATGAACAAATCTGGACTGGTCAAGCTGCCGTCCGGTCGTCGCCAGCGCACCAGCGCTTCGCCACCCACACAGCGGCGACTTTTCAGGTCGAATATAGGCTGGTACAGGACCTGCAATTCGCCACGGCGCAAAGCCCCCTCAAGCTCACCGCCCAAAGACTGACGCTGCCGCATGAGTTGCAACACCAAGACGCCGACGCACAATGCAATGAGCATACTGGCCGGCGCCAAGAACCACCAAGCGCTGCTTAACGGCTGCCCCAACGCAGTGCGTGGGGTGATAAGCACCAACTGATACTCAGGACTTTGCGTTGGCATGCGATAAATCAGTTGTGTGGGCGTTGTGACCAACGTTTCCACGGTCAACGGAGACCAATCCGGCGTCGGTGGCCACTCTTGGGCAGGGCCCAATACAGGGACTGCTCTCACGCCCTTGTCCAGCACAACAAGAAGGCTGCCGCCGGCCGGCAAATCGACTACGTCGGTCAAGTGCCCCCTGGAAGTCGACACCCTGAAATCACCTCTGCCTAGCATCAATGCCGCCAGGTTGTCATCGAGCTGAGCCGAAGTATTGAGCCAATAATCGTAGGTAGGGCCGCGAATGTCCGGCGCCCGTGGGCGATTCAATTCTGTCCGTTTCGGCCAACTGGAGCAGGTGCGACCATCGCCCACGAAGGCCGCCTCGTAGATAAACCGATAGCTGACACTGACCTGCCGCAGTGTGTCGAGCATCTGCGGGCTGCACGTGCGCAAGGGTTGCGCTTCCAATTGATCGAGACCTTCACGCAACTGCCCAAACAGCTGCTCCAGACGAACCAGGAAGCGCTCACCTTGCGCATTCATTTGCTCGCTTTCGTCTTGCCGTGCCTGGTGCATGGCCAAACCCAAGCTGCCGCCCAATAAAAAGACAGCACTTAACGCTGCCGCTAGCAATGCCAACAACCATGGACGTAAATTTGCGATGCGTGTTGCAGCCGTAGCCATCAATGGATATCCCGAGGAATACCACTGAGTTATAGCAACAAGTCGGAAAATAGCCCGACCAATCGGACAGACCGAGCGTATTTAGTTTTGGTGGTTCAACACTTGGAGGATAGCGGCACTTTGCACATCAGGCTGCCCATCGAAGCGCTCTGGACGGTAATGCATTTGAAAAGCAGCGATGACGCGGCGTGTAGCGGTATCGAGTTCGCCTGTCTGCGGTGTCGCGTAGCCCAATTCAAGCAATTGCTGCTGAAACCAGCTGACGCTTGGCAGGTTGTCCATCATGAACGCCTGGCGCTGAGCAACGGCCTTAGCATCCGGCCAAACACCCAACCCTTGCTCCGCCAAACGCTTCCATGGAAACAGCGGCCCCGGATCAAGCTTGCGTAGCGGGGCGATGTCACTGTGACCTATAACGTGGCGAGGTTCGATGTGGTTGCGCTTGACGATGTCCTTGAGCAACAGCGTAAGCGCCTGAATCTGCCCTTCGCTGTAGGGATACCAGACCCGACCGGTGGGCAAATCGCGATAGCCGGGGTTAACGATCTCAATGCCGATGGAGCTGGAGTTGAGCCATGTGCGGCCCTCCCACTCACTCTCGCCGGCATGCCAGGCGCGATAATTTTCATCGACCAGTTTATAGACCACCGGGGACTGCTGATCGCCAATCAAATAATGGCTACTGACCTCACCATGGGTCAACAATGCTAGAGAACGTTCCCGCGGCGCGCTCGTGTAGTGAACGATGACGAACTGGGCACGACCATCGAAGTTGGCCGATGGTTTAGTGGTGTCGAGCTTCAGGCCGGGACTGCTGCAAGCAGTCAAGAGAATGAATAGAACCAACGAGGCGAGCAGTTTCATGGCAGGTCAGAATACATTTCAAGGTAATGCAATAGCATAACGTAATGGGGGATTCCCGCTAGACTAATGCCCAATTTGAAATATCCACTCATCAAATAGCTTGCCGGTCAGCCCTGCTCGATCCGGTTACGGCCTTCGCTTTTGGCGCGATAGAGCGCTTGATCCGCTCGCTGAATCACTGACTCACTGCGCTCGCCCACTCTGAAAGCGGTGATCCCCATGGACAGCGTGATCGTTACCGGCTCGCCTTTGAAATGGAACGGACATGCCTCGACGGCGACGCGCAGCTTATCCAATAACGCTATGCCTTGGGTTTCGGACGTATTGGGGATCAGCAAAACGAACTCTTCACCACCAAACCGTGCGATGAAATCATTCGGTCGCAGGCGTTTGCGTAACTCGTTGGCGATAATCTTGAGTACTTTATCGCCCGCCAGGTGGCCGTAGTTATCGTTGATTCGCTTGAAGTGATCGAGGTCAATCATGCTTAACAGCAGTTTGTTTCCATTCTTCTGCCACAGACCGACTTCATGTTGTAGCCGCTCGGTCCATGCTGCGCGATTGGGCAGCGTTGTGAGGGGATCAACCAGGGCTTTTTGTCGTTGCTCTTCCAGATGCACCCGAAACCCTTGCGCCTCTTGCTCCATGGTCGCAACACGGCTCGCCAGGCCTTGCAGCCGCGAGGCGATGTCCTCTTCACGCTGGTCATGCTGCCGTTGATGCTGATCCATGGTGCCGAGCAACCCTTCAAGACGGTTTTCCAACACTTGCTTGAGACTGCTCAGGTCAGCCGCTTCGTGCACACTGTTTTGCAAGCCTCCGACCTGCTCACGCAGTTCGCTCTGCATGCCACGCGCCACGGAGCGGCCATCAGCGTGATCGTCAGCCGCGGTTTGCAGGTTGCTCTGGAAGGCTTCCAAACGCTCATTGAGTTGCTTGAGGTACACCTCGAAGTCGTGCTGGCCGCTGTCGTTGATCGCCAACATCAAGACGGCAAGATCGTCGAGAATCGGCAACAACTCATACCAGTTCAGCCCTTTTTCCAGGCGCGTACGCATCGCCATCGCCTGAGGCCGGTGATGCTCTGGCAACGTCAAATCATCAAGCAAGCCCAGCAAGGTTTCTTCAATATGGCTCGCCACCGAGCTGTAAGTTGGCTCAGGACTGGAGGGCAGATCGTAAGCTGCTGATTC
>NZ_JAMFRV010000231.1 GCF_026224925.1 Pseudomonas sp.
ACCGTCTCCAAAGACTTGGCTCTCAGGTCATTGAGATTGTCTTCTAAGCGAGCAAGCTTGCCGCTGTAGCTTCCCATGTTTGTGCCAAGTTTTTGCACCGCAATGTGCAAACTATTGAGGTTTATACGCCATTCCTGAACGGCGGTTTTTTGATCCTCTAATGCAGCCAAAAGTCGCGACAAGGAAGCATGTATTTGCTCCTGCTGTGGGTTTGGCATGAGTGACAGGGAAGGTGGCTTCGAATGAAAGGGAACAATCTGCGCGCCGAAACTATTTTCAGACATGAGAACCTCGCCAATAGTTAAACTGAGGCTAGGAACATTTTAACTTTTTATCAAGAATATTCTCAAAAATTAGACATATGTAAGTGTGGAATCAAAATAAAACCGCCAATGGAGATCCCTCACTGGCGGTTTTGATCGATCTTGGCTGGCCGATCAATCGCCTGAAGCGAACAATCCGTTTTTTTCAGGAACTGCTGCGGGCGACAAAGCCTTCACCCGTGCCGGCAGAGCAGCCATGACAGCGACAAACACCGATGCCACATAGGGAAGCGATTGGGTGAACAGCACCAAGCACCAAAGTTTAGACTCCACCGAACCCAGATGGGTTACGAGCGCCACACCGATCAGCGCAGCCCAGGTGGCAACCATCAGCACCAATTCCTCGCGAGCCATCACCAAGCCCTGCACGAGTGCCGGAGCATTTTCCATCTTAGGGGTACGCAGGAAAGGCGCTGTACGGATCACCAGACCTTTGAGCACTGCCTTGCCAATCGTGTGAGAAAGAGCCAGGCCGGCCACTGCAGCGCCGAGCCGATCGGCCCAACCACATTTCACGCGGGCAGAGTAAAGTGAAAAAATTTGCACCAACTTGAAAGTGAACAGGCCCAGCGAAGGCAACATAAACAATGCGATCGGGAACACGAAACGGATCGGGTTGATGATGATGCCCAAGCTCCAGGCCAGGCCCATCAGCAGGAACACTAAGCCTAGACCATCACCAACCCAAGGCAACCACCCCATTACAAAGTGCCAACGCTGACCGAGAGTCAGATCCTTAGTAGCAGGAGAAAACAGAGCTTTCATATGTCCACGGCAAATCTGCATCGCGCCATAAGCCCAGCGGAACCGTTGCTTACGGAAAGCGGCGAAATCATCAGGCATGACGCCTTTGCCAAAGCTCTGTGCCGAATAAACGCCTTCCCAGCCGCCGCGCATCAGGCGCAAGCCGAGCTCGCTGTCTTCACAGATGGTCCATTCGGCCCAGCCGTTTACACCCTGCAGCGCTGATTTACGTACCAAAGTCATGGTGCCGTGCTGGATCACCGCATTGCGTTCGTTACGGGTTACCATGCCGTTCTGAAAGAAGCCGGCATATTCCCAGAACATCAGACGCTTGAAGAAAGAGCCGTCATTGTCGCGATAATCCTGAGGGCTTTGCGCGAATCCGACCAGCGGGTTGGCGAAATGAGGCGTCATGCTACGCAGCCAATCGCGGCTTACGATATAGTCGCTATCGATCACGCCCACCACCTCGGCGTCGGATGCGGTCTCACGCATCGCAAAGTTCAGCGCGCCAGCTTTGAATCCGGGCCATTTACCCAGATGGAAAAAGCGGAAGCGAGCACCCAGACGGGCACAATGTTCTGCAACTGGCTCCCAAAGGGCAGGATCTTTGGTATTATTGTCAATCACCAGCACTTCGAAGCTCGGGTAATCCATCTCGGCCAGCGCATCGAGCGTAAGCTTCACCATGTGGGGCGGCTCGTTGCAGATGGGAATATGGATTGAAACTTTGGGCAAAGGCGCGTTACCACGCACAGGCGCCGTATTAGGAATACGGCGCCACACACGGCCAAAGATCGCCTCGGCCATTTCGAAACTATCGGCCAGAAGCAGCATGATCAGCAATGCTTGGCCAGCGGCCAGCGCACTCCATACTACCAAAGAACCACCGGTCAGATATTGGCCGTTCATCGCCAGCAACACACGAGCCAGCACCATACTGAAGCTCTGGGCTAAACCCGCAAACATCAATTTACCAGGCAGGCTGATATCGGGACGCCGTGACAACAGCAGGCCTGAGGCTATCACCGCCATTGCCACCGAGATTCCAGCCCAAATCAGCCATTTTTGGTCTTCCGTCACTGAGCCTGTCATCGACCATTTGGCGTGACGGCTCTGATCCATCATGCCCCAATAGCCTGCAGCCATACCTTCAAATGGTGTCTTCCAAGGTTGGTCGAATGCTTCCATCACGAAGTAATTATCGATGTGCCGTTGCGCGGCGACGTTGAAGAAGCTGCGCAGAAACATGGCCTGATTCTCACGGCTGGCCACAGCGCCACCAAGGGTAACGCCATTGCTCGGCCAACCCACTTCTCCCACCACAATCGGCTTGTTTGGATAGGCGTGCTGTAACTGGGTGTACCAGCCCATAATCTGCGGCATCGCATCCTTGATCGGCGTTCCGTTCCAGTAAGGAAGCAGATGCACGGTGATCTGGTCCACAGCGCTGACAAGTTCGGGGTGCCGCAGCCAAACATAAGGTGGCTCAGCGGTCGAAACCGGAACATGAGTAGCCGCTTTTACTTTAGTAATGTCCGCGATGAGTTGCGGCAGCGAAAGATCACCGCGATACTGGGTTTCATTGCCCACCATCAGCCGTTCGACGTTGGGATTTTGATTGGCAATGCGAATTAGGCGGCTCAATTCTGCGGCATTGTCGGCTGCCTTGCGGTCAAGCCAAGCTCCAAGAGTAATTTTGAGGTTAGTGCCCTCGGCCAAGTGCGGAATGTCGGCAAACTCGCCCGCCACAGTGTAAAGTCGGATGTGACCGGTTTGCGCCGCAGCCATGGCAAGGTCTGATTTGATTTCGGCGGTGGTGGGCTGCTTTCCATTTTCACCCGATTCGCCAGCATGGTAAGGCGAAAAAGCAAGTCCGGCAACGCGCCCGTTAAAGTCAGGCGGCGTTACAGGTTGCTCATGCCAGCTCCAGGCGCCAAACGCAGCCGCCGCTGTTACTGCCAGCGCCACCAACGTGGTGGGGTGCAGCAAACCACGCCAAACCGGCAAGCGAGGGCCAGCCGAACCAGTGGCAGCAGAGACAAGGGCGGAAGGATGGGTCATGGTAGTTTGCGTCCCAAAATGGGCCTGATGGGCCCGACGCACAGTTTCTAAAAGATCACTAGGGCGATGAACCGGCCTGAATGTGGCGAGTTTAAGGCTTTGCGTTGTGATTGGTGAAGTATTTTTCTATTTCAGCGTGAGCATCAATCTGAGATGCAACGCGGTTGCTATGGCTGGCTCCCATATTCCTGCTAAAACCAACACATGAGCATTGTATCCGAACTGCTGATCATATCGTTGCTGATTCTGCTGAATGGAATATTCGCGTTAAGCGAAATGGCCATGGTGTCGTTGCGGCGCGCGCGGCTGGCTGTACTCGAACGGGCGGGTCGAAAGGGAGCTCGGCTGGCGCATGAATTATCCGAGAATCCTGAACGTTTTCTACCCACAGTACAAGTAGGTATTACCACAGTAGCTATTTTGTCGGGCACATTCGGTGGGGCCCGCATCGCTTCAGCGCTGGCGGTGTGGCTGCGCGAACTGGGGCTGAGTGGAGCGCCCGCAGATGACATATCCTTGGTTTGCGTGGTAATCGCGATCACTTTCATGACCATGATTTTCGGCGAATTGGTGCCCAAGCAATTGGCGCTGCGCAACCCGGAAGCTGTGGCGCTGGTGGTGGCTGGACCGCTGGATTTTGCGGCTCGTGCCACGAGACCTGTTGTGGGAATTCTTGCAGGTTTGTCGACCTTGGTGATGAGGCTGTTTGGTCCTGCTGAGGGCGACCGGCAGGTGGTAACTGAAGATGAATTGAAAATTTTGCTGGCCGAGGGCGCAGAGGAAGGCGTTTTAGAACACGAAGAACGCGATATGATCGAACGCGTATTACGCTTGGCCGACAAGCCGGTTCGCGCGATTATGACGCCGCGCAACGAAATTGTATGGATAGATCGCAATGACGCCCGCCGCGAAGTGATCGAAGAATTGCGAGCGACCCCGCACAGCCGCTTCGTGGTATGTGACGGTGCAATTGACAACGTGATCGGCGTCGTTTTGGCCAAAGATCTGCTTGTTAGTCTGCTGGATGGCCGAGATCTGTCCGTCGACGACGCACTGCGCAAGCCATTAGTGATGCCGGATACCGTTACGGCCCTGGATGCCCTGCCACTTTTGCGGAGAGATCCGCTGGGCTTGGCTTTGGTAATGGATGAGTACGGTAGTTTTGAGGGATTAGTGACCGCAGCCGACGTTCTGGAAGCAATCACTGGCGATGCGTTGGCTCAGGCCGCCGCGGCAGAACGTCCTACGCAACCTGTGGATATGGAACTGGATGGCATGACAGCGGTAGATGATGTGAAATCGCGCCTCGGTTTGCCGTCTTTGCCGGCAGAGGGCAGCTATCACACTTTGGCAGGTTTAATGCTCGCATTGTTGCGCCGGGTGCCGCAGGCTGGTGACCGTATCACTTTTGCTGGGTGGCGGTTTGAAATTCTCGACATGGAAGGTCGGCGCGTCACACGGATACGGGCAGTGAAGGATCTGTTGGCCGAGAATTGAATTAACGGGTTCATCGATGATCGCGATCCAAAAAGACGATTGGAATTGATGATTCAGATGAAATAAGCCTTCCGCTAATATCGCCGGCCTGCGGCAAAATGCAAACTAGGAGACGGACATGAATATCATTGGTCCCGAGCAGCTTATTTTCGGCGTCGAAGATCTCGACGAGTCAATCAAGATGGCGCTCGATTTTGGATTGAAACAAGTCGAGCGCACTTCGCTCGGGGGTGTTTTTGAGGCCTATGATGGTACG
>NZ_JAMFRV010000232.1 GCF_026224925.1 Pseudomonas sp.
GCCGACACCCAGCAACAGCGGCAATGCGATGATATTGGCGAAGTTGATCGAGATGCCAAGCGCGCGCGTCAACAGCGCCGTCAACAGTGCCGCCATCAATAGCGTCGCCATCACCAACAATACATCGCGGCACCGTCGCAGAACCAGCATCAGCACCACAGCGATAGCCAGCATGGCATATATCGCTGCTTGCTGGAACGCCTGCAATACCGTATCGGCCGACATGATCGTGTCGAAGGCCGGGCCCACGGCCTGCGGTGCGACCGTCTGAACCGCTTGAACAAATGCGCGCAAGCCCTCGGTACTTTGCGCCTGGTCGCCCGGTGTCACTTGGACCCGCACGCGGCCGTCTTTGGTGAACCAATCTCGATCAAGCTCATCCGGCAGGCTTTTGCGGGTGATTGGCTGAGCGGACAATGAGTCGTTCAACCGCTCCAGGGTGGACGGAAGAAAGCGCGACAGCGATTGATCAGCCGCCATCAGCACGCTGTCCGGCGCCTTGGCCAATTGCCCCAGCGAAGCGCCGATTCGCAGTAACGGAGCATTAGGTTTCAGGTTGCCGGCGATACTGGTTATTGCCACGCTGGTTTCGCTGGAGACAGCGCGTAATTCGTTCATGGTAGCCGGCGGCTTCAGTACATGCGGGGCCAACACTGAATACAGTAGGTCCAGTGCCTGCTTAATTTGTTCTAACTTATTGGACTGGTCTAGTGGAATAAAATCGGCACCGGAGACCACTTGCGCGACTTCCGGCAGCGCACCGAGGCGTGTCGCCAGCGCCCTGGCGGCTGGGAGATCCGCCGCGAGCACGTTCAGCGTGAAGGGATGGGTATTGGGGTCACCCGTCAGCGAGTTCAACGTCAGCATCGCCTCACTGTCCGGGCGTTTGGTGTGCAAGGGATTGGCATCGAAAGGAAGGGTCAAAGCGCTCCATAGCCCGGCCAACCCCACTAGCACAAACAACCTAAGCACCAACGTATCGTGTCGTCTCAACCAGCTGTCGACGCGAGCGCCGCCGGGCAATCCAACTTCGCCACGCGGCGGGCTGTTCGCAAATACACTCAACAGCGCTGGCAATACCGTCAAGGTACACACCAGAGCCAGGAGCATCCCGACACCGGCGATAATGCCAAGCTCAGCCATACCGCGGAATGAGGTGGGGGCGAATGCCAAAAAACCGCAGGCAGTTGCCAGTGCAGCAAGGCCAATCTGCCCTCCTACCTCATTGCCGGTCCGATGCAGTGTTTTGGCAACACCGTGCCCGTGGCGCTGCAGACTGGCGAAACGTACGGCGAACTGAATACCGAAATCGACTGCCAAGCCGATGAATAGAACAGCGAACGCTACCGACACCAGGTTCAGACGGCCAACGGCGAGCGCTGCGAAGCCCAACGTGTAGATCAGGCCCAACACCAGCGTTAGCACCACCGACACCATCAACCGCCAGGAACGTAGGGCAAAAAACAGTAAAAAGATCACTAACAAGACGCTGCCAGCCGCAATCGGTGCTGCTCGGTCTGTGAGTGATTGGAACTCCTCGTCTGACAGCGGTACCGAACCCGTGTAGTCGATCTTGACCCGCCCTGCCCTGACATCAGGCAGCGTTGCGGCAATCGTCAGCATTGCCTGAGTAGCGGCCTGCCCGGGTTCCAGGGCTCCGTGGTCAAGTATCGGATGAATCAGGAGCAGCGCTTGTCCACCGTTATGGCCCACCAGATTCGGGGTCAACAGCGCCTGCCAGGATAACGGCGATGCTTCGTTGCTCAGCGCGTTGTTCAGCGTCGTGTCAATGTTGCCAAGTGCTGGATCGTAGTCCGTCAGGTCCATGCCGAACTTTACCGCCTGCACCATCATTCCCAGCGCCGTGAACAACCCCCTGCCGGAGGGATCGGTCGCCAACGGTTCAAGCAGTTGGCTTGCCTGCAACATATTGTCGATGGTGTTGGACAGCTCATCGGCAGACAGTAACAGCAGGCCTTCGCGGTCAAAGAAGCGACTGATGCCGGGCGTGGCTACCGAGCGAAAGTGCTCAGGGTCGGCCGCCAACGCATGCACGAGCTGCAGCGCCGTTTCACGGGTTTCTTCCTCTGTCGGTCCACGCACCACTACCGTCAACGTATCGCTGAATTGTGGAAATTGTGCGGCAAATGCAACACTTTGCTGGCGCCATGGCAAACGCTCGGAAAACAGGTGATCAGAATCAGTGTCGATGCTGAGGTAAAGCGACGAGGCCCCCATACTGAACGCGGCCAACAACACCGCCAGTAGCAAGACGATACCTGGATGACCAACACTGAAATCAACCAGCCAAAGGATGCTTGGGTGTGCAACCGGGGGGGCGGACAGCCGGACGTCGACGTCGGATTTCATCATGCGTCTGTGCGCTGCAAAGGAGTCTGGGGTTCAAACCGGCAAACAATCGGTGCTGCAGCACTCAATGCGGCCAGCGCCTTATTCATCTGGGCGGCCAGCCTTGGCAATCGAGTCAGCAGCCAAGGTTGGCGCGCTAACACGCGGATCAGCTTAGCCCGCTGCGGTTGGCCCCATGGGTCAATAATCCCGTGCAGTGCCGACGGAATTTCATCATCCAATTCGTCAACAACAGCCCGAAGGGAAAGGAATGGTAAACCGAATTCCTGCGCGATTGCGGCCACCGCTGCGCTTTCCATGTCCACCGCCACCGCGTGGTAACGGTTGCGCGCAACTGCTTTCGCTTCGGCGGTGAAAAGTGGCTTGGATACGCTGAGTAAAGCACCTTCGAATACCCTCGATAGCTCGGTGTTCATCAGTCGTCGCAGTAACTGATCACGCCATTGGGCGTTAACCGGATAAGCCCGAGCGTGTTCGTCGAGAACGCGCTGAGGGCAGAGTAAGGCCCCGCTGCGTAAATCGTTATCCAACGCACCGGCAACACCAAACGTCATCAGCGCCGTGGCCCCGGCATCCATTAATGCCAGCGCGCCTTTTCCCGCAGCGTCTGGTCCCATACCGCTGAGCCACACTCGACAACCCTCGGTCAATCGCACGACGCTTTCTGGCGGTATCGACCGAGTGGTCAACGCGGCCGCCTCTGCTTTTAAAGCCACGACGATGCCCACCGACGTCAGGCTCATGCTCATGCTCACGACCTTGAATGATTCAGCAGATACCGATAACGAGCCAGTGCGTACAGCGGAAAGTACGCGGCGTAGCCATGATATTTAAGGTAATACACCCGTGGAAAACCGGGCGCGTTGTGCGAGGGATGGGACCAGAGCCCATCGGATTGCTGGTTATTGAGCAGGAAGTTCACACCCCGGCGCACAGAGTCGCAGGTTACTTCGCCCATAATCAACTGAGCCAATACCGCCCAAGCGGTCGAATGCGGGGTACTGATCCCGCCGTTGGTGCCAGCCAGCTTTGGGTCGAGGTAGCTGTCGTTGCTCTCGCCCCATCCGCCGTCGTCATGCTGTCGCGAGCGCAACCAATGCACGGCTTTGCGCAGGTAAGGTTGTTGAATGTCCTCCCCCGCTAACACCAGCCCGGAAAGAGCGCTCCACGTGCCGTAGATATAGTTGCCGCCCCAACGTCCCCACCAACTGCCGTCAGCATGTTGCGTGGTGCGCAGGTAATCAACACATCGGCGTAGCCCTTGTTGGTCCTGATCGCGACCTACTATTCCCAAGCAAGCGGCCACCCGCCCGGAGACGTCTTCAGTCGGTGGATCAAGCAAAGCGCCGTGGTCGGCAAACGGAATAGCGTTCAAGTAGTAGTAGGTGTTATCGGCATCGAACGCAGCGAAGCCTCCATTCTTCGACTGCAACGCGAGCATCCAATCGACGGCTCGATCAATATTTACCCTGTGAAAACCGGGCTGTTCGCGGCGGCGATCCACCACATGCAGCAGCGCGGCCACCAGTGCGGTGTCGTCAATGTCCGGGTAATAGGCATTGGCGTACTGAAAAGCCCAACCGCCCGGTGCTGCCTGCGGTGCGCGGGAGGCCCAGTCGCCCCTGGAGTCCAATTCCTGACGCTGCACCAACCATTCACAAGCGTGCGTGATCGCCGCGTCGTTGCCCTTGTCGTCACTGCTATGGATCAAGGCCATTACGCTCCAGCCCGTGTCCCACACCGGCGAAACGCAGGGTTGGCAATAAGCCGATCCATCTTCGCGATGCACCACCAGCCGTTGGATCGAACGCAAGCAGGTCTGCCGCACCGGGTGATTGTCGGGGTAACCCAACTGCTGCATCGCTTCGTAACTGTTGACCATCGGAGGAAAAATCGCACCGACACCGTGCTCGCCATTCATGCGCAACAGCATCCAGGCTTCAGCCTTGGCGATTGCTCGTCGGCGAACTGACGTGGGCATCCAGCGATCAACTGTGCGGCAAAAGGTGTCCAGGCCTAGGAACAGGCGATTCAACAAACCACCACGCCGGAAATAATGACGCTCTTGCTCTGGCGGCGTGACGAACAGCTCGCGAATGTGCACCCGCTGGGGATTGGCCGCCCGAGCTTTTAGCGTGCAGAGGATGGTCAGCGGCACCAGTGTGGTCCGCGCCCAGTAGGCAATTTTTTCGATATGAATCGGAGCCCACCGCGGTAACAGCATGATCTCGACCGGCATGTACGGTACCGCGCGCCACGGTACCTGCTCAAACATCGCCAGCAAGATGCGGGTGAACACGTTGCTTTTGGCCGCCCCGCCGACCGCAAGCACCGCGTTTCGCGCTTGGCTCATGTGCGATGCATTGATGTCATCGCCAGCCGCTTTAAGCGCGTAGTAGGCTTTGACCGTGCACGATATATCGATAGCGCCGCCGACATACTGCGCCCACCCGCCGTGCCCTTCCACCACCTGAATACTGCGCAGATAGCGGGCCATTTTGTCCTGCAATACGCTGTCGATCTCGTCGGTGAAGTGCATCATCAGGATATATTCGGCGGAGATCGTGCAGTCGGACTCCAGCTCGAAGCACCAATGACCATCAGCGCTTTGGCGTGCCAGTAACGCTGCGCGGGCACGCTGTATCGATTGACCCAGTTCAACTGATTCGGCTGTTTGGCCTTCAGTTGGAGAGCGACGCGACGATCGCTCCATCATTGACTTATGTCGTCGGTGCCGTGGGCATTACTCCACGCCGAGTCACTGCAATACGCGATAGCACTCTTGGGCCAAATCAGCTGCGACCCGACTGACGCGTTCCACTGCGCCGAAAGCGGCGTCAACGGAAGCTTGCGGGCAACCGTTTCGAATAACCAGCGCAGTGCGCTATTGGATTTTTCGCTGATCCGCGTAAACGAGATCGTGCATGCCACCGCCCGATGGGAAATTTTCACCTGGTCACCGTTACAAAAATCCAGATGTTGCTGGAGCTTACGCAGCGTCATCACAGCCAGGCCGATATTCCACAGGCAAAAGCGCCGATACCCTGCGTGCTTGAGCGGAATCATCAACGTGTAGTCCAGTGCCAACCGCAGGTGAGCGTGGGCAATGCCGATCAACTCTGACATTGCGCCAGCATAGTTCTCCCCTTGCAAACCAGCCTGCAGCCCAGAAAGATCAACGTCATAACGGGCGAACACATCCTGCGGCAACCAGCAGACACCATGGCTGTAGTCCTCCCATTGATCTTTGAGGACATTGGTCATCTGCAGACCTTGGCCAAATGACACCGCTAGTCGCATTAAGATCTCGCGCTGACTGGCCAGTGCAGGGTCGGAATCAATCAGCAACTCGGTGAGCATTTCGCCCACCACACCGGCTACGCAATAACAGTAGCAATCCATGTCACACAGGGTTTCCAAGCCTTGGCGGCCAACATTGCGCTGAAAGTCGAACATGCCATGGGACATGATTGTCAGGCATTTATGAATAGCCTGACGCTGCACAGGTTTCAAGCTACGAGTGACCTGTAACACCAACGGTAACTGGCTCACCAGTTCACGCTCGGCGGGTAGAGTTTCTTGCGAAAACAAGGGTGCTAACTCTGCCGCGAATCGTTTCGGATCAATGTCCCCGATAACGGCACTGATGAACGCGTTCTCGTAGGTGCATTTCTGTTCGACGGAAAACGTCGGCTCGTCTTCAATGGTGTCGGCGACCCTGCACAGCAGATAAGCGTTGGTCACCGCACGACGCAAAGGTGGCGGCAATTGCGGAATAGTAAGGGCAAAGGTTCGGGATACTTTTGGCAGAATGAGATTTTGATAAGCGTCAGACGCTTGTGTCGTGAGGTCGATAGGCGACTGGGACTCGAACATGGACATGCCGTGCCTTCCTCTTTTTAGAGTTAGGAGCGGTCTGGGCAGGACGCTTTTTGCGATCCGGTTCAGAACGCGTTTCATCGAAAATTCCTTCATCGGCGAACCCGAACTGCATGACGTGTGCACGCGACGACCAACAGGTGATACAACAACTACCTTCATCCCTCTGATAGCACGTACACCCGGCTAGGATTGTCTGTAGGCATCAATATAGTTGAGAAAATTCGGTCCATACTGAAAAAAAATAGGGTTTGAAGACATCTTTACCCCTGTGCATGGCGAAGGTTGGCAGCAATGCTTTATCGAGAGTTGCGCATCGTCAATGAATTCGAGGCGATCCAACACTCGCTGACTTGGACCCGTGCGTGGCCGCATTTAGTTCAAAGATTATGACGGTGGACGCGTGAAAATATTGGTAACGGGAGCCACTGGCTTCGTGGGCTCAGCCGTTGTCCGTCGCCTGTTGCGCGGCGATCACGATGTACGTGTATTGGTGCGGCCGACATCGGATCGGCGCAACCTGCTGGGCCTCAATCTACAGGTGGTCGAGGGTGATCTTACTCAAGCGTCCTCCCTGCTACGTGCCTGTGACGACTGTGAAGCGCTGTTTCACGTCGCGGCGGATTACCGCTTATGGGCACCTATTCCTGCACAGCTTTATCAAACTAACGTCGAGGGTACGCGTGCCCTATTGCAAGCGGCGAGATCAGCAGGTGTGCCGCAGATCGTTTACACCAGCAGTGTTGCCACACTGGGTATTCCCGGCGATGGCCAATCAGGTGATGAAAATACGCCAGTAGCGCTCGATGACATGATCGGCCACTACAAACGTTCCAAGTTCCTTGCCGAGGCGCTGGTCAGGGAGTTCGCGGCCGAGGGCCTACCGGTGGTGATCGTCAACCCATCGACGCCCATCGGACCACACGACGTTAAACCTACTCCCACGGGCCGGATCGTTCGCGATGCAATCGCTGGACGCTTGCCTGCCTATGTCGATACCGGCCTCAATATCGTGCACGTGGATGATGTCGCCGAGGGGCATTGGCTGGCGTTGCAGCATGGCGTATCGGGTGAGCGCTATATCCTCGGGGGGCAAAATCTCAGCCTGCGCGATGTGCTGTTTCAAATAGCCAAAATTGCCGGACGCTCACCGCCCCGCTGGCAGTTGCCACACGCAGCCGTCATGCCCGTGGCCCATTTGGCAGAAGCCTGGGCGCGCTTGACTGGAACGCAGCCCATTGCAACGGTTGAGGAAATCAGAATGTCAAAAAAGAAGATGTTTTTCAGCAGCGCCAAGGCTGAGCATGATCTTGGCTATGCGCCCCGCGCTGCCCGCTTTGCGCTGGAGGATGCAGTCAAATGGTTCAGCCAACAACCCTAACAACAACCCTAAGCATCACCGCATAAATCGTCGCGCCAGTCGGGCAAGACCAGGGACGAATGTTGGCCGCAACAAACGCTTGTCGTAGCCTTCCATGCGGCGCTGATCCTCGGCCAGGCACAGATCCAGGAGTTGCGGCAGTTTCAGGTCCAGACCGATTTGATCGTGCCCGGCCAGGGTGAAATTAGCGTTCTGCATCTCGGCGTTTCCGTCCAGCCCCTTGGCAATGCCGATACGCTCCCAGATCAAAAAGAGCCATACCCGCAGCACTTTGAATTCGAACTTCAGCCGTTGCCACCCCGTTAATTGCCGACGGTACCAACTTACCCAGTTGGCAAAAAACAGAATATGTCGGGCTTCTTCCTGGATCACCGGTTCGAAGGTGTCTACCAGTTCGGCCGGGAAATACCCCGTCAGCTTGGCCGACTGAAAGAGGCCAAAAGCGAAAAAACTGTCGATGCACTCGCTATAGCCGGTGACCAGCCATCCCCACTCCGGGTCTTTGGGTACCCGATAGATAGGCTCCGGCTCCAGCGCTATACCGTAAGCCTCGACCAGTTTGCTGAGGACCACTTTGTGGCGTGCTTCTTCACCGCCATCCATGGCTAGGGCCTCACGCAGCAAGGGGTCTTGAACCGTATTAGCGTAAGTGAGAACGTGCAGTTGAGCGCGGCCTTCGGTCTGTACGGCAATGTCCCAAATGGGTAAGCAGGTGATGCGCTGCAGGGCGTCAGGACTTAACTCTGGCCAGTGCATCACTGCGGGTTTGTAGGGGTTGTGAGTGTCCAGCAGCATGCGACAAAACAGTCGCTTATGCGCTTGACTCCCCCTCTTGATCTGACCGGGTTCGTTACTGTTCCAGTGGCGCATTGCGTGGTCGGCAGCGTCTATCAGGGCATCACTGTGCATTGAACACTCCTTTCTATCGCAGCCTTCGGCAGCGCCTACAGGGATCTTGCCATTCGCAGGTTCACACTAACCGCAGCGTTCGCTGCCTTATCTCCATCCATTGCCAGGAAATCAGCGCGGGCACTCCGAAGCCTATTTCGCGCATGCGTTTTACCAAGGACAGTGCAAGGCTGGCATCGGCGGGTAGACCGATCAGGTTGCCAAACAGGATCAAACCGCCCTCTTGTACGCCCAGGCCCGCTGGTACGACGAATATGATATGGCGCAGCGCCTGGGTGACAGCCTCCAGGGCAATGGCATCCCAAACACTGATTGGATATCCCAGCATCTTTAGCCCCAACCAGGTTTCGACCGTGCCCAGCAAGAACCCGCCAAGTTGCCAGGCACCCGCCCCGATCAAGCGTAAAGGCTGTGCGCTTAGCGCCCGGATGTCCTGGTCCAGGCGTGAACCGTTGATTAGTTCGGTAATGCGTGTCCGCCCGCCCATTATTTTTTCAGCGACCCGCTCCATGCGCGAGAACACTTCACCGTGACGCAACAACAGAAACAGACCGATCGGCAGCGGCAAGCTGGCAACCAAGGCAATCAGTACCGAGTCGAAGGCGTTTACCTGTTGGGTCAGCGCAATCAGCAAGACGATGCCCAACGCAGTGAATACGTATTGATTAATCAACGTCAGCAACACTTCGATAATTACGCTGGCAGTCGCCGCCGCACCGTCGATACCGCGCCATTTGACCAAGCGAATGCCGACGATTTCGCCGCCAATGTTAGCCACTGGCAGTAACCGGTTACAGGCTTCGCGAACAGCCGCAATCCAGAACAATACCAGCACGCCCGCACGACGTTCAGGATCACGGGGAGCCAGCAGCATGCGCCAACCGAGCACGTCCAATAGCAGCGGCACCCCATGCAAAGGTAATAACCACAGCAACGCCCAACCGGCTTGGCCTATGCCGCCGAGAATCGCCGCACTGTCCTGATTTAACACCATGATGATCACAGCTATCAGGCCCAGCACCCCGGCGACGTAAGTGAGGCGTTTCATGCTGAAGCCGCCGGGTCGCTGAAGCCATTACACGCTCGGCAAGACTCGCTAATGGCGATTCGCACCCGCGGCGATAACAGTGCCGCCAGTTCATCGGCATGGCGATAGTTGGCCATGCTCGCCGTTATTCCATCGTGTAGCGCAGGGTGCAAATACAGTTCTGAAAGCCCGTCTGGCAGGTGTCGCAGGACGTCTAGCAATGCATCCTCATCCATGCCGCCGCTGTGCCGAAGACCAAAAACATGGTCGTTATAAACCATGCCAGCGCGTTCTATTTTTGCGCGCATCAACTTCAACCAAGGACGTAGCAACACCCCCATGCCCGGCTCATTGGGTAACCGCACGGCGCGCAGTCCAAAGTCTCGACCGATGGAGAGCAGCAATGACAAAACTGTGGGGTGCAAATGGAAATGCTTGTGCGCGTTGACGTGGTCCAGCGGTAATCCCGTCGCTGCGAACGCCTCAAACTGAGCACGAATTTCGGCGGCCAACTGACGACGAACCTGGGGAAGAAAAAAGAACCTGAAGCCGTTGCGAACCATCGCACTATTAAACCAACCGTGGTCATCGACCAGATCAGGGATTTGCGGCGCTGGCAGCATCGCCTTGCCGTCGGCCAATACCAGGTGCAAGCCAAC
>NZ_JAMFRV010000233.1 GCF_026224925.1 Pseudomonas sp.
AGATGTATCGGGCCAGACCGCACTTGACGTGGCTGCCGCGGGATGTGCGCAACTGAACAAGCCGGCCAAATTCAAGGAACTGATCCAGCTTGTGCACTCAATGTTTGCCCAGCTAGAGAGCGAGCACACGCCGCTGTGTGAAGGCCCGCCCACCACTTCGGTGATTTATGTAGTGGACAACGATAGGGTGATGCGCGACACGGTAAGGCATATCCTTCGGGCCGAAGGTTACCAAGTGTGTGATTTCGCCACATGCGAGGCTTTTCTGCTGGCCTACTCCCCTCAAGAGTGTGCCTGCTTGCTTCTCGACGCCCAGCTGCCTGGCATGAACGGCATAGACATGCTGCGCGGGCTTCGGCAACAGGGCGACCAAGTGCCCATCATAATCACCAGCGGCAGCAGTGACATTGCGATTGCCGTAGAAGCGATGAAAGCCGGCGCATGGGACTTTATCGAGAAGCCCTGTAACCGCAACGAGATGCTTGACAGCATAAATCGCGCCTTGGGGCGCTCACAGCAGAACCACAGGATCCTCGCCGGGCGCCAAGGGGCCATCGATTACATTGCTACCTTGACCGCGCGTCAGCGCCAAATCATGGACATGGTGCTGGCCGGTCACCCTAGCAAGAACATTGCTGTAGACCTGGGTATAAGCCAACGAACCGTGGAAAACCATCGGGCCTCCATTATGACCCGAACACATTCGCGATCCATACCGGCCTTGGCCCGCCTGGCGCTTGCCGCCAGCCTGCAAAGTGTCGAGGGTTTTGTAATGGATACGCTATGTGAGCCAGCAGACAGGCGGTGTAACCCGTAACCCAAAGCAAAGTCACCAAGGAATCAATAGCACAACGGTACAAGCGTCTAAATCCTCTCTACCGCTTGGCCAACGCCTGCAGTAACACCTCCAACATCCGCGGCCTGTCTGTATGGGCCAGGGTGACCAGGACGATTTCGCGATCATAGCCCTCACCCACTGGCGTGATATTGAAATCCTGGGCCAGACGTTCAAGCCCCGACCACAGCGGCACAAGGCTTGCGCCAACACCGTCGGCGACCAGCATCGCAATCGCCTCGAGTCCGTCCAGGTTGAACAGCGGCGTCAGCGCGAGGGCGTTATCGCTGAGGTAGCGGTCGGCGTGCCGTCCGCCCCATGAACTCGGTTCGTAGCAGATATAAGGATGGGTACGCAGAACCTCGGCGATGCCATCAGACGGTAATGCTTTGGAAGCCAGTACCAGCTTTTCCGCATGCAGCGGCGCCATACGGAACATCTTCGGCAGTTCAAACGGCGGCGCCACAATTATCGCCGCGTCGAGTTCGCCGCTCTGCAGCGCCAGGTACAACGAGCGGGAGGTGCCCGGCAGGATCGAGGGTTTTATACCGGGGGCCAGGCGGCTCATCTCTAGCAGTGCACTGGGCAGCATTCCTGTCAGCATGGTGGAAATTGCGCCAACACGCAGTGAGCCAGTCAGCCCGCTCAAGTCGGCATCACCGGCCAGTAATGATACCTCTCTGACGATGTGGCGAGCCCGTGGCAGCAGTGCCATACACGCTTCAGTGGCTTTGGCCGAATGCCCCACACGCGACAACAGAGCAAACCCCAATAGGCGTTCCAGCACCTGGATACGCTGGCTGACCGCGGCCGCCGTTATGCCTTCGGTTCGCGCGGCGTCGGCAATGGACCCACAATCGATCACCGCCAACAGGCTTTTCAGGTATCGCGTATCCATAAGAAATGCTTTCGATTGAAACAAAAAAAACATGCTATCTCTATCGATGAGAAAGAGACAGTCTTGATCCACTGCAATGTTGCGATTACCCGTTATCAGATGGATCCATTAATGACACTCACGCTGGTCAGCCATTCACCCTGCTCTGCCGCTCTATTTGGCGCGCTGGCGGCCACCGTCGCGCAGGCGGAGGGTGCAGTGCTGATGCACCTGCCTGCCGATTTCCAACCTGAGCATGGGGCAGACAGCGTGCAAATGGTCGCTGCCCGAGGCGCTCTTGTCCCGAGCGGACTGCTTTGGTACGAAAGGCTTACCGGGCGTGAGGTGTTGCCTGCCAGCACTGTCGAGCAGATCGTTGACGCCGCGCGTGCGTTTGCCGTCGTGGTGCCGTGGCATGGCAAATTTCAAGTCCAATCGTTGCACGAGACGCTGATTGAGCAGGCAAGCGCCGCAGGCGTGTCGATTCGTCATCTGCTGGGTCGGCACCAGGATGGCGAATGGTATCTGGAGGATCAGCATGGCCTGCCAACCGAACATGGTCGATGGTGCCGCGACGCATTTGGGCGCTGGGTCAACACCGCTTTAGTCTCCCGGCCAAGCGCCGCCAGGTCCCCCCTCGTTATTGCATTATTGGGTACCCAGGCTGACCAGTTGGACGTCTACCCTGCCACTCTGGCGGCCCTCGGCGACGCAGCGGATGCCGCCAACATCGACCTGCACATACGCTTCGTTTCGCCAGTGCAACTTGACCTGACCTTGCTTGACTCAGTCGACGGAATTGTCCTGCCGGGCGGTTCAGACATGGGCAACGTGTCGGGCCAGATCGCCGCCGCCAGGTATGCGCTGGCGGCGAATGTCCCTACAGTCGGTCTTTGCCTGGGCATGCAATCGATGACCACGGCAATCGCACAAACCTTGCCGGGGCTAGAACAGGCAAACATGGCCGAAGCAGCGCCCGATACGCCGATCCAAAGCTTCATACTCATGACGGGGACGCCAGGACTGCCGACGCATCGATTGGGCACCCAAGCCCTGAACTTCAGGCCGTCGTCGCTGGGTGACAGGCTCCCGCATCACCCGACGATACGTTGCAACCACCGATTCATGCTCAACCCCGACATCACTCGGACACTGATCAACGCCGGTCTGAAAATCACCGCAACTGACGCCAGCGGCCACATCGCCGACGCAATTGATTGGCCGCAACACGCCTTTTACCAAGGCATGCAAGGCCACCCGGAACTCGGTTCCAGCGCTGGAAAACCGCACCCACTGATCGAAGATTTTTTACGCGCCGTACAGGCATCGGCATCTCGAAAAACCAAGGGTTTCTCTACCGCCGACACATTGCATCAAATAAATCACTAAAACATGGAACGCATATTGCTCCGGTTCTTTGGAGCCCGATTGGGCGCCACCCCTCCTGCTTAATACGCCGAAAGTCAAATCCGCTGCACCATTTCAGAGCGGCATGCCCCGTAAGGGCCCATTTCAGCTTTTGGTTTATTTGCACTACTTGATACAACTAGTGCAATAAATTTACAGTTTTGGAGATTCACATGACCACACCGCCCCTCTTTAGCCTGCGGTTCATCACCCTGGTATCCGCGCTGCTCGCAACGCCACTTGTCTACGCAGCTACTAAAACTGCGCCGCCTGTGATTACCGCCGGCCAACTCACCTACGGCACTGCGGCGACGTTTTCGCCGTTTGAGTTTCAAGCCAACGGAAAACTGACTGGATTCGACATCGATCTGATCGAAGCCCTCGGCAAAAAACTTGCGCTGCAACCGACCGCCATGAACATGGAGTTTCAGGGGCTAATCCCGGCCCTTCAGGGCAAACGCGTGGACCTGATCAACTCGGCCATGTACATGAATGCGGCCCGGGCGGCCCAGGTCGATTTCGTCCCTTACCTGCGCATTGGCAATCAGGTCGTGGTGACTCAGGACAACCCGGCGAAGATCACTGGCCGGGACAACTCGCTGTGCGGCAAGACCGTTGCCGTGACCCTGGGCGCCATTGAAGAAACCTACGCGCGGCAGGACGACCAGCGCTGCCGTGACGCAGGCTTGCAGCCGGTGAAAGTACAAACCCTGCCGACTGCACAGGCATCGGCTTTGAGCCTGCGCCAAGGCCGCGCCGATGCAATTTTCGATTCCACGCCCGGTGTGGTGCAGATGCTGCGCGAGGTCCCTGACGTCTTTAAAACCGTTGGCCCTGAGTTCGAATCCGAGACCCAGATCGGCATGGCCGTGACCAAGGGCAACACGGCGATGAGCGCTGCATTGCAGGGTGCGCTCAAAGAACTGGTGGCGGACGGCACCTACAAACAGATCATCGAAAAATGGAAATTCCCTGAGACGGTTTCACTGTTCGACTGACGCCTAATCACCGAGAAGCCGCGGCGCTGCGCATGTTCAGCGCCCGGCCACGTCACTTGAGGACGCAGCATGTCGTTTGAACTGGTTGTGCAATATCTGTTATCCCCGGCGTTCTTCCATGGCGCCGTCACCACCTTGCTTATCACGCTCTACTCGCTGTTTTTCGGCGTCTGCGTCGGTGTTGTCCTCGCCCTTCTACAAGACAGCGAGACACGCTTGGGGCGCACGTTGGCGTTGATTTATCTGTGGCTGTTCCGGGGTACGCCGGTGCTGTTTCAGATCATCTTCATCTACAACGTTCTGCCCACCTTCGGCATTCGTCTGTCAGCGATGGTCAGTGCAGTGTTGGCGTTATCGCTGAATGAAGGCGCCTACATGGCGGAGATCATTCGTTCGGGCATGCAGGCCGTGAAAAAAGGCCAGCGCACCGCTGCCCTGGCCCTGGGCATGAAGCCCTTTGCGGTGTTGCGTTATGTGGTGATTCCGCAAGCTACGCGGATGATTCTGCCGCCAATCGGTAACCAGATGGTCGGCATGCTCAAGCTCAGCGCGCTGGTCTCGGTGGTTGCCGTCGAGGAGTTGATGCTGGTGGCTAACCAGACCGCAAGCTCGAACTTTCGCTACTTCGAAGCCCTCACTGCCGCCGGTATTTATTACCTGATCCTGACCACCATTTTCATGGGTGTTCAAGCCCTGATCGAACGCAAGCTCGATCCGAAAAAACGCCGCAAAGGTCCGCGCACTAGCCTGACTGAACGCATGCTCGGCACATCACGCGGCGCCACCGTTCGCTAGGGCCACTGTTTGCCAGGAGCAATCACACATGCAAAAACATCTCTCGGCCAATGACAAACCGCTGCTGGAACTCATCGGCATCGACAAGAGCTACGGCCCGTTCAAGGTTCTCAAGAATTGCTCGCTGAATGTGCGCACCGGGGAAACCGTGGTGATCATCGGGCCTTCCGGGTCCGGCAAGTCGACCCTACTGCGCTGTGTCAATCAACTGGAGCCCGCGGATGGCGGCGACCTGTTTTTTGAAGGTCGGCGCATCGATTACGACAAGCACCACGTGCACCTGCTGCGCCGCGATATCGGCATGGTGTTTCAGAACTTCGAGCTTTTCTCGCACTTGTCCGTGGTGGAAAACATCATGCTCGCGCCGATGAAAGTGCTCGGCATGAGCCGCGCCGACGCGCATGACATCGCCGTTGAGCTGCTCAGCAAAGTGCGCATACCAGAAAAGGCCGACGCCTACCCGGACGAAATTTCCGGCGGTCAGCAGCAGCGTGTTGCCATCGCCCGCTCGCTGGCCATGAAACCCAAAGTCATGCTCTACGACGAGCCAACCTCGGCGCTGGACCCGGAGATGATCCGCGAAGTAGTCGATGTGATGGCCGAGCTTTCCAGCGAGGGCATGACCAGCCTGGTGGTGACCCATGAGATGGGTTTCGCCCGTCGCGCGGCAGACCGCATCGTCTTCATGGAAAGCGGCGAGATCATCGAAAACGCCAGCAATGCCGATTTCTTTGGCGGTGCGGTCAATTCCCGTACTCGCCATTTTCTTGATCAGATCCTGCACTGAGATCCCCGCAATGAATCAGCAACCCGATTTTGCCCGCATGAAACGCGACCTCGCCGCACTGGTCGCGATCAATACCGAAAACCCGCCGGGTCACGAACTCGAAGCCGCACGCTATCTGCAAGTGCTGCTGGAGGCAGAGGGCTTTGACCTATCGCTGTCGGAGTACAAACCCGGCCGCGTCAACGTTATTGCACGCTACGCCAATGGCCCAGGCCCGACGTTTGCGTTCAATACGCACATTGACACTGTGCCTGCTGGTGAGGGCTGGAGCACCGACCCGTTCGTGCTGCACGAGGCCGATGGCAAGTTGTATGGGCGCGGCAGTTGTGACGCCAAAGGCCCGATGGTGGCGATGATCGAGGCCACGCGCATGTTGATCGCCTGCCGCGAACAGTGGTCCGGAACGCTGATGGCGGTGTTTACCGCTGATGAGGAAATAGCCAGCGAAGGCGCAAAACACTATGTCGCCAACCAGCCGCCGCACATCGACTTCGCAGTGATTGGCGAGCCCACGTCGAACTCAGCCTTCACCGCACACAAGGGCAGCCTCAGGCCGTTGGTACGGGTGCATGGCGTGACCGCGCATTCCGGCACACCGCATTTGGGCGAAAATGCGATTTACCGCGCGGGCCAATTGCTGGGGCTGATCGAGCAACACCATGAGCACTCGGTGAAATGCCACTGCCACGCGCTGGTCGGCGAAGCCAGCCTGACCGTCACCCGAATCAATGGCGGCCATGCTGACAACGTACTTCCCGGCGCCTGCGACTTGCTGCTGGACCGGCGCATGGTGCCCGGCGAAAACGAAGACGAGGTCAAGGCGGAAATCGATCAACTACTAGCGTTGGCGAACGAGCGCTTTGGCGTGCGCGCTGAAGTGCTCAAGTACATCCCGACCACAGGCGGCGCAACAGAAACCGCGCTGGCCGAGCCCATCGTTCAAGCCAGCCTGGCAGCGTGCCGCGAGCATAATCATGGCAACGCCGGGCCGTTCGGCTTCCAGGGCGGCTGCGACCTAGTGCACTTCCGCAGCCTCGGCACCACCGGTACCGTCATTGGTCCGGGCACACTGGTGGTTGCCCACAAACCCGACGAGTTCGTACCCATCGACGAATTTATCGCGGCCAGTTTGATTTACCGTGACATCGCCCTGCAGATGCTGCCACTGGAGCGGGCATGAGTCTCAAAGCCTCGTTGCGCCGTGCCGATCTGCACTACGGCAATGGCGTGCAACTGCACACGGCGGCTTCCGGCAGTGTCGGCGAACTTCAGGCGTTGTATTTGTGCCTGGACGACGGTCAACATCAGGCCGTCGGTGAGGTGCGAATCAACATCGCCTACCTCAACGGTTTCACGCCTGACGAGGTGATCGCGCAGGCGTTGCAGGCACTCTCGGCGCTGCCTTGGCAGCAGGACCCTGAGCAGTTGCTGGCAGAGATGCCGCAATGGGCAGCCACGCTGAGCATGCCGGTACGCACGCTGATTGACTGTGCCCTGCATGATTTGCTCGCACGCCGTGCTGGTCTGCCGTTGGCGCAATGGTTGGGCGCCCCTGCCGCAGACATTCGTTATGCCAGCAACCAGACGCTGTTCTGGTCGCCGTTTGAGGTCTTCCTTGCGCAAGCCGAGGCCTATGTGAAGCGAGGTTTTCGAGACCTCAAAGTGCGCATCGCCGTTAGCAGCTTCGACGAGGATCTGACGCGCTTGCAGGCATTGCGCGAGCGTTTTGGCAGCGACATAAAGATCGCGGTGGACGCCAACGGTCAGTGGTTGCAGCAACACGCTTTGAAAAACCTCGATGCACTGTCCCGTTTCGATCTGGCCTACGTCGAGCAACCCATTGCCGCCGGTAACTGGAACGCCATGGAGCGACTTGCTGAGCAAAGCCCGCTGCCATTGATGATCGATGAAGGCCTGGCGGGCAGCGAAGATGTGGACCGACTTTGCGCGTTGGGTGGCAAGCTCTGGGCACACCTCAAGCTGGTGAAAATCGGCGGCATCGGCCCCTGTTTATCAGCCGTTGGGAAACTGACAGACGCTGGCGTCACCTGCATGATCGGCCAGATGAACGAAGGCGCAGCCGCCTCCGCCGCAGCGCTGCACGTGGCCTGCGTAAGCAATCCGCGCTTAGCCGAGCTGTACGGCGCCGATGGTTTGTGTGACGACCCGGCAAGCCCCCTTCACTACCAGGATGGCCATGCACAGATGCCCCCGGGACTTGGACTCGGCATCACCCTTAATCTCGACAAAACTCAACTGATTCGGAGTTTCTGATGAACCTAGCGCCCCCCGTCAATGTACGCCAAGGCAGCGAGTCGGCATTCACTGCAACCGAATATGCCGAACGCGTTCGCCGCACCAAAGCCAATCTGGTTCAGGCAGGCATCGACGTGATGATCGTCACCGGACCGGAAAATATCTTCTATCTGACCGGCCAACAAACCCCCGGCTACTACACCTTTCAAGCGTTGGTCCTGCCGGTGGACGGCGAGCCGATGTTTGTGATTCGTCAGCTGGAATACTTCAACTTCATCGCGAACACCTTCATCAACGATGCATCGGTGTATCTGGATGGCGACGATCCGGTGAGCTTTCTGGTAGCCGCCATCGAGCAAAAGGGCTGGAGCAATCGGCGCATCGCCATCGATAAACGCGGCTGGTTCCTGCCAATCGCAGTCTACGAAGCGCTGCAAGCCAAGCTGGGCAGCATTCATGACGCAGCCGGCGTGGTGGAGAAACTGCGGGCAGTGAAATCTCCCGCCGAAGTGCAGAAACTCGAATTCGCGGCGCGCTACGTCGACGCCGGAATGCGTGCAGGCATGCAGGCCGTTCGCGAAGGCGCCAGTGAGAATGATCTGGTAGCGGCGATGCTGCAGGCCTCGATTGCCGCAGGCTCCGAATACATGGGCATGGAGCCGCTGGTGTCCAGTGGGCCACGCACCGGGATCCCGCACGGCACCTGGCGCCGACGCAAACTGCAAGCCGGGGAACCGGCATTTCTGGAAATGGCCGCCAGCCACGATCGCTATCACGCCGCATTGATGCGCTGTGCGTGGCTCGGCAAGCCGCCGTCGATTGCGGTGGAAATGGAAAAGGTCTGCCAGGAAGCCCTGCAAGCAGCATTGGACGCCCTGCGTCCGGGAGAGCCGTGCGAGGCCTCGCACAACGCGTGTCAGGCGGTCATTGATCGCGCGGGTTTTACCGATGCTTTCAAGAAACGTACGGGTTACTCGGTGGGAATCTCGTTCGCGCCTGACTGGGGCGAAGGCTCGATTCTAAGCCTGTACAGCGGGGTAAAAACTGAGTTGCAACCCGGCATGAGTTTCCACATTCCACCGGCCTTGCGCATCTACGGCGAATTCACCGTGGGCGTGAGCGAGACGGTGGTGATCACCGAAACCGGTTATCGCGTCCTGGGCACCCTGGAACGTCCGTTACTACAGATCTGACCCGCGACAAAGCGTCGCTACGGTGGCGAACCATCGTACCGACGACTCATTCAGCCCAATTGGCCACACGCCACTTCGATCCGCTGACAGGCTTCGTCCAGCACGCGATCATCCACCGCATAGGCAATACGCAGGTAACCCGGCGCGCCAAATGCCGAGCCATGCACCGTGCCGACCTTGGCCGCGTCGAGCAAGTAGCTGGCGAAGTCAAAGTCATTGGCAATGACCTTACCGTCAGGTGTTTGTTTGCCATACATGCCCTGACAATTCACAAACAGATAAAACGCCCCTTCTGGCATTGCGCAGGTCAGCCCCGCGACACGCTCGATGCTGACCAGCACCCGATCCCGACGCCCAGCAAGCTGATCGATCCAGTCATTGATGAATCCGGTTCCGCCATCCAGAGCCGCAATAGCCGCCGCTTGGGAAATCGAGCTTGGGTTTGATGTGCTCTGCGACTGCAGAACCTGCAACGCATCGACCAGCCATTTCGGCCCACCTGCATAACCAATCCGCCAGCCAGTCATCGAGAAGGCTTTGGACAGGCCGTTGACCGTCAACGTGCGCGGCAACAAACGCGGCTCGACCTGTGCGGGAGTGAAAAAAGGCTGACCGAAACGAGTGTGCTCGTAGATGTCGTCGGCCAGCACAAGCACATGCTCGTGGCGCAGCAGCACGTCAGTCAGCGCCCTGATTTCAGCTTCGCTGTACAACGCGCCGGTCGGGTTGTTAGGCGAATTAAGCAGCACCCAGCGAGTACGCTCGGTGATCGCCGCCTCAAGCGCCGCAGGCTGCAGTTTCCAGCCGTCGGCTTCAAGGCATTGGACAATTCTGGTTTCGCCTTCGGCCAGCGATACCATGTCCGGGTAGGACACCCAATACGGTGCGGCGACGATCACCTCATCGCCCGGATTCACCGTGGCCATCAGTGCATTAAAGATCAATTGCTTGGCGCCCGCGCCCGCGATGACCTCTGCCGCGCTGTAGTTCAGGCCGTTCTCGCGATCGAACTTGTCGATAATCGCCTGCTTGAGACGTGCGCTGCCGGGTACTGCGGTGTACTTGGTTTCACCGGCATTGATCGCATCGATACCGGCCTGAGCGATGTGTGCGGGTGTAGGGAAATCCAGCTCGCCCTCGCCCAAATTGATCACCGAATGCCCTGCCGCCGTCAACGCGCGGACCTTGTCGGAGATTTCTGCTGTCGGCGACGGCCGAACACGGCGCATTCGCTGAGCCAGCTGCGGTGTGAACATTTCGTGTTCTCTCTCTTTAAATGCATAGGTTGATACAAATAGATCAACTTAAGTCATGGCAAATCGCCAGCGCATCAGCGCGGGGCGATTCAATCGGTACGGGGTGTTTAAATGCCGCGAATCAGGCCGCCATCGACCCGCAAACTGGTGCCAGTGATATAGCTCGCCCTGGCGCTGGCAAGAAAGGTCACAGCATCGGCGAATTCGGCGGGATCGCCATAACGGCCGATAGGAATGGTGTTGCGCGAGGCCTTGGCGACCGCTTCGGCGGTGGAGCCGCTGCGTTTGGCAGCCGCTTCGTCCAGTTCGCCAACGCGCGCGGTGGCGATACGACCAGGAATGACCGAGTTGACGGTGACGCCCTCTGCTGCGACCTCGCCAGCCAGGGTCTTGGCCCAACCGATGATGCTGGCGCGCAGCGTATTCGAGATCCCGAGATTGGGAATGGGCTGTACAACGCCGGAGGACACGACGTTGATTACCCTGCCCCAGCCGCGCTCGCGCATGCCAGGAAGAACCTTGGCGGTGACTTCAAACAGCGCGCTGACCATGCTGTCGAATGCGTTCTGCCACTGCTCGGTGCCAACTGTGCAAACCGAGCCCGGCGCCGGGCCGCCACCGTTATTGATGAGGATGTCGTAGCCGCGACCGTCGGCCAACAGACCGTCCAGAGCGGCACGGCGCTGAGCCGGGTCTGCCAAGTCCAGCATCAGGTAATCGGCTTCGGCGCCTGCGGTGGTTAATTTCCCGACAGCATTGACGAGTACTTTACGACTGCGGCCGCATAACGTGATCGCAACGCCTTCGGCAGCCAGTGCCTGGGCAATCGCCAAACCCAGACCACGACTGGAGCCAAGCACCAGCGCACGTTTACCTTGCAAACCTAAATCCATGAATTCCTCTCTCTATGTAATAGGCCGCTCCGTACGGAGCTAACCGGGAATCGGGACCGCCGCTACCTTGCGTGGTTCGCGAGGTTTTGCCGCGGTTTTGCGCACCAGTTTTTTACCTGGCTGCGCCGCGTCATCAGCGTGCGTCAGGTGTTTGCGCATCAAATCGCTGGCCTCGACGTACTGCCCGCCGGCCACCGCGTCGATGATCGCCAAGTGTTCGGTACACCAGTCACGCACGCGGCGGCGGTTGGCGTAGCCGGCAAATTCCAGCAGCTTGCGCAGCCGGTTCTGTTGCTGGATGGCCTGGATCACGAAGGTGTTGCCACCGAACTCAGCGAACATCTCGTGAAACTGGGCATCGGTTTCGAACAATTGCGCGTTGCTGACTGCCGCAGAATCCGAATGGCTGGCCAGATACAAATGTTGCAGTCGCGACCGTTCAAGCGCTGCGGCGTTGGGCCTGAACTGCGGCTGCAGAAAGTTGGCAGGCTCGACCATCAGGCGAAACCGGTAACCACTGCGTAGCGCCTCGTCGTTGTCCAGCGTCGGCAAGAAGCTCCAGCCGTGCCCTTTGTTGCGAATCAGCAAACCGTCCTCGGCCA
>NZ_JAMFRV010000234.1 GCF_026224925.1 Pseudomonas sp.
ATTTACATGCTGAAGAGTTCTCAGGTTGCGCTCGCGCGGGTTAATCGCCCGTCGCGTCAGCCGGTTCGTCGTTGGTGCGTGGCTGTGGCTGCTGCATCATTTATGTACTCAGCGTTGGCTTCGGCCCTTGGCTTGGGCGAGATCACGCTGCATTCTGCGCTGGAACAACCGTTCAACGCCGACATAGAGCTGGTTGAAACAGCCGGTTTGAACGCCGAAGACATCCACGTGGGCCTGGCCTCTCCGGAAGCGTTTAGCCGTGCGGGCATCGACCGCCTGTTCTTTTTCAACGACCTGCGCTTCACGACTGTTATCAATGGCAATCGTGGCGTTGTGCATGTGGTCTCGAAAAAACCGGTGACTGAGCCTTACGTCAGTTTCCTTGTGCGATTGGCGCGTCCGAACGGCGATCAGGTGCATGCCTACACGCTGTTGATCGATCCGCCTGATTCGCCCCAAGGCCGGGCCGCGTCGCGGGGCCGATGGACTGAGCCCAAGACTCATAACGTCACCGATGCACGTATGCCCGTTGCGCCTCCACAAGCAGTGCAAGGCAATCATTATACCGTTGCCAAAGGCGACAATCTGGCCTCTATTGCCCGGCGCTTGCAGGGTCCTGGCGGTAAAACTTCTGCGGCAGAGATAGCCCAAGGTATACAGGCGCTTAACACCCAGGCATTCCCCAGCGGTAACAGCACGAAGTTGAAAACCGGCCAAAGCCTGCTGTTGCCTGATACGGCCGTGTTGCCGCGGACAGTCTCGGCGCCGGTCGCCGCAGCTGTACCTGTACCTGTACCTGTACCTGCATCTGGAGCATTGCCCGCTATTGCGGCACCGGCGCCTCTGCCCCTTTCCAGCGAAGATCAAAAAACCGCTGAGCAACTGGCGGCCAATGCTATTGAAAACCAGCAGTTGACCAAGTCCGTAGGCGATCTGAAAGGACAGCTGCAAGGCCTTGAGGATCAAGTCGCCGGTAAAGACAAACAAGTCATTGCACTGCAAACCGCTTTGGCTGAGATGAAGGCCGCTGCAAGCAAGCCAGTTGTGGCAGTTGCCCCAGCACCTGCTGTCATCACGGCTCCGGTCGCCGCTACGGCACCCGAAGACGACTCTCTCGTCAGCATGCCGCTGTTACTGGGCGCGGTATTGATACTGCTGTTACTGCTGGCGCTGGCGTATTCGGTCCGCCGTAAACGGATGAAAAACGTGGCGCCTGTGCCGCCGGTCTACAAACCAGTAGAACCCACCGTTTCATCAGCGCCGGTTGCGCCGGTAGTTGAACCCCAACCCCCCAAGGTTGCGGTCGCGCCAGCAGTGCCAGCAGCACCGGTTGCCGTTGCGCCAACGCCCCAAGGCCAGCGCCTTGCTGGCACGGCGACCGATGCGCTAGACGGTGCGAGCATCTACATTGCTTATGGCCGGTTCACCGAAGCATTGGGTATTTTGCGTGACGCGTCAGTGAAACAGCCAGAACGTACGGATCTGCGTTTGAGAATACTTGAACTGTTGGCGGAACAAGGCGACATCGACGGTTTTGCCCGGGAAGAGCAAGCCCTGCTTGATCGCGGTGTCAGCGCCGAAACCGTGCAGGAAATCCGTGAGCGATACCCGAAATTAAAGGTCAAGCCTGAGCCCGTAGCCGTGTCGCCGTCAGAGGCGCCAAGCAGCATCGTTCTGGCACCGGGGTTGACCCCTGAACCCGTTGATTCTCGGTTCATTGAGCCAGAAGCACCGGTCCCAATCGCGCAACCCGTTGATGAGTTTCATTTGAACCTGGATGACCTGTCAATGGACGCCGACTGGGATTTGGTCGATCCGTTCGAAACCACTCCTGCTGCGCGCAGCAAAAAAGAGCCCGAGCAAGCGCCTGAAGTCGAGCCGGATTTCGCCACTAACCTGACCGAATTTCCTGAAGTTTTCGAAATGCCCGATGAGCAATACCTCAGTGACTTTGCTGAACCCGAGGCGGAACTGGAACCTGAGCCGATTATTCAGTCCAACAGTGATTTGCTGGATGACGAGTTTCTCGATAGTTTCATGAACGATTCATCGGAATTCGATTTGCTAGACTTGGACGATGACGAACCGCTCAGCAAGATCAATCAGGCGCAAGTGCTGATTGATGAAGGCGAAGTCGAACGCGCAAGGGCGCTGTTGCAAGAAATAATTCTGGACGGCGATCACGAGCACCAGCGTACCGCTCAAGATCTGTTAGCGGCAATCAGTTGAAATAGACCATGCCCCTCACCAAACCTGAAATTGTCATCACCTACTGCACGCAGTGCCAATGGCTGCTGCGTGCCGCGTGGCTGGCTCAGGAACTGCTCAGTACCTTTGCCGATGACTTGGGGAAGGTGTCCCTGGAGCCCGCCACCGGCGGGGCGTTTCGCATCACCTGCGATGGCGTGCAAATATGGGAGCGTAAGGCTGACGGCGGTTTCCCCGAAGCCAAAGTGCTCAAGCAACGGGTGCGCGACCAGATCGACCCGCAGCGCGATCTTGGGCATAACGATCTTGCAAAAAAATGATCGTGCCAAAGAATAGTTAATCGGTGTGCTGCGCCGCGGTATAAATCGAATTCTTAGGGTAAGCAAACACCCGCTCCAGCATCGGTTCGAAGAAGCTCAAAGGCAGGGTTTTGTAGGCGGGATCAAACGCTGCCGCATCATACTTTACGCAAAATTCGATGGTCTGCTGATACTGAGGATGCTCGGCAAATTGCTCGCGCAACAGTCGGTCCATGCCCAGGTGATGGAAGAAATAGTACCCCTGAAACACTCCGTGCTTTTCCACCATCCACAGGTTTTCAGCGCTGACGAAGGGTTTCAGGATGGCTGCCGCGATGTCCGGGTGGTTATAAGATCCCAAGGTGTCGCCGATGTCGTGCAGCAGCGCACAGACCACGTATTCCTCGTCGCGGCCATCTTCATGGGCACGGGTCGCCGTTTGCAGCGAGTGGGTCAAACGGTCTACCGGGAAGCCGCCAAAATCACCGTCCAGTAACCGCAGGTGAGTCAGGATTCGCCCAGGTAATTGCTTGGCGTAAGCGGTAAAGTCCTTGGCAATAATCATCCAGTCTTCTTGAGTGCTGTCCTGCATATGGGTGAAGCGTGCCTGAGTGTTCATCATGGGTCCTGTCGTTATTAGAAATGGACTGGCTCAGTTTAGGCGCTTCAGGTTTTCAGGCAGTGACATTGCGCGCCACGATAGTATCCTTGGCCGCAAGCGCTGCGGGACGCGGCTATTCAAGAATAGGAAAATCATGAGCGAAAGAACGACGTCTGCCAGTTGGGCAATGGGTATCGTCAAATCACTGGAGCTGGACGGCCTGGACTGCCGGTCGCTGTTCAAGGAACTGGGGCTCAGTTATGCCGATTTGGATAACCCCGACGCGCGGTTTCCACAGGACGGCATGACCCGTCTGTGGCAGCGGGCAGTGGAGTTGTCGGGTAACCCCGCAATTGGTTTGAACATGGCCAAGGTTGTCCGTCCAGGGTCATTCAGCGTCGCGGGCTACGCATTGATGTCCAGCCAGACGCTTAAAGAAGGCTTTGCGCGATTGGTGCGCTACCAGCGGATCATCGCCGAGAGTGCTGACCTGAGTTTCCGATTATTACCTGAAGGCTACGCGCTGATTCTGACGGTGCATGGCGACCATCTGCCGCCAACCCGGCAAAGCGCAGAAGCGTCACTGGCGTCGGCGCTGGCGTTCTGTAGTTGGTTGACCGGGCGCACCTTGCAACCACGCCAGGTACTGATTCAAGGTGAACAACCGAAGAATATCGAACCCTACAAACAGGCGTTTCATGCACCGATGACCTTCAATGCGCCGTACCACGCGCTGGTATTCGAGCGCGCCGACATGGAAGCGCCGCTGCCCACCGCCAATGAGGCCATGGCGCAGTTGCATGACCGGTTTGCCGGGGAGTATTTGGCGCGTTTTTCGGGGAGCCGCGTGACCCATCAGGCCCGGCAGGTGTTGTGTCGGTTATTGCCCCAGGGCGAGCCCAAGCGGGAAGTGGTCGCGCAAACCCTTCATCTATCACAGCGCACCTTGCAGCGACGCCTGCAGGACGAGGGCACCAGTTTCCAAACGTTGCTTGATGACACCCGGCGGGAGTTAGCTGAGCAATACCTGGCGCAACCGCAGATGACTCTGTTGGAAATTGCGTACCTGTTGGGCTTCGCTGACCCCAGTAACTTCTTCCGCGCATTCCGTCGCTGGTTCGATGCAACACCGGGGGAATACCGCGCTCGGATGTGACAGGTATTAATTAAATTACCGGGTCACTCGTTATTAGCTGCGTACCCAACCTAGAATGACCGATCATTTTTTCAGGAGAAACCCCATGGAAGCGCTCGACGCTTTGCTCAACCGTGTATCGGTCCCACGTCTGGTTGATCCGGCACCGGACGCAGCGCAACGAGAACTATTGTTCGCTGCCGCATTGCGCGCGCCTGATCACGGTCAACTGCGACCGTTCCGGTTCCTGACCGTCGAAGGTGCGGCTCGTGAGCAGATGGGGGAGTTGCTGGCGCAGGCATTGAAACTCAGCGGTGCCGAGCCCAATGCGCAGGCGTTGGAAAAAGCACGCTTGGGGCCGTTGCGTGCACCATTGGTGGTGGTAGTGATTGCCAAGCTGCAGGATCACTTCAAAGTACCCAAGCAAGAGCAGCTAATCACTGCGGCCTGCGCTGCACATGCGATTCTGAACGCAGCATTTGCAATGGGGGTGGGCGGCGTCTGGCGCACCGGAGATTTGGCGTATTCAGCTCATGTCGCCAAAGGGCTGGGATTGGAAGCGGGCGAAGAAGTCGTCGCCTTCCTCTACCTCGGCACCCCACAAAACGAACCGCGTTCCGCGCCGAGGCTGGATACGGCAGAGTTTGTGAGTAAATGGCCTCTGTAGGAGGGTTATGTTTACCCGGCAGGATCTCAAGAACCGCCGGAAATAATCGGCTCCAACGGCAAGTCCATACTCGCCACAAATCCGCCTTGGGGATGGTTGGCCAGCATCAGGTGGCCGCCATGGCGTTCTGCGGCGCGTTTGGCAATGGCCAGCCCGAGCCCATAGCCAGGCGCTGTTTGGCCGGGTGCACGGTAAAAGGGCTCCCCCAACTGCGGTAAGAACTCTGGCGCCACACCGGGGCCATGATCGCGCACGCTGATCAATAACCGATCACCCTCACGCTGTGCCAGAAAGTCGATGGTTTTACCCTCGGGGTTGAAGCGCAAGGCGTTGCGCAACAGATTGTCCAGCGCCCGTTCAAGCATGTCGGGCCAACCTAGCAGCTCAACGTCATCGTGAACGTCTATGCGCACCTGTTGATCTGCAGCACTGAGCAATGCATCGCCTTTCAGGTGATGCAGCATCTCGTCCAGATCCACCAGCTCGGCGTCACCGAAATCTGCGTCCAGCCTCGCCAGCACCAAAATCTCACTGATCAACGATTCCAGCCGATCGCATTCCCGAGCCAGCCGCGGCCAAAGCTTCTCGCGCTCGGCCGGTTCTGCGCGTTCCGCCAGCGCCAGCGCAATTCTCAGTCGCGCGAGGGGCGAGCGCAACTCGTGGGACACGTCACGCAGTAACTGACGCTGACTGCCGATCAACGCTTGCAGGCGCGCGCCCATGCGGTTGAAGTCAGTGGCCAGCACGCCGAATTCATCACGGCGGTTAGCTAATTGCGCCAAGCTATTTTGTTGATACGTCGTCTGTCCCAAATCATGCACTGCACCGCGCAAGCGGCTGAGCGGGCGAGTGATGGACAGTGTCACCAGCAAACTGAACAGCGTCAGCACCACCAGCGCAATGCCCAGCGCGCTGAGCGGCCATATCAGGCTTTCCCGATGCCAGGCATTAAGCTCCGGGTGCGGGATTCGGTAGATAAACAGGTAGGTTTCGTTGGTTTTCGGGCTGGTGTATTCGGTGGTTAAACGACGCCACGGCAACTGCGCGGGATCGTTGTGCTGGCGCGCTTCAAGCGCCGCAGCCCGAGGCGGGAAGGTGCCTCGGACCACGGCTTCGCCGCTTTCATTGAGCACTTGAACGTCAATGTGATAACGCCGTTTACGTTGTTGCAGGTAATCCTGCGCGACGTCCTCACCCTTCTCTTCATAGAGTGTGGTCCAGTTTTGCGCCAATTTGGAGACGCCCGGATGACGGCTGAGAATCCACGCGTCTTGATTGAGCATATGCCCGAGCAGAATCGAGAGCCCAGCCACTAGGGCTATGGCTAACCAGAAGCTCGCCAAAATTCGCCAGAACAATGAACGCACGTGGACTCCTCAAACGTGAAAACCCGACGCACGGCAGTGCGTCGGGTGGGGACAAACTAATCGTTATTTAGCTTGCTGGTCCTTCTGCGCTTTCCAGGCCTGGAACTCGGCGTGGTCGGCACGACGTTGGGCTTCTTTCTGTTGGATCACGTCGAACTGCTTCTGCTGATCAGGCTTGAGCAAGGCGCGGACATCGTTTTGCGCTTTGAGGTGCTTGGCGTCTAGCTCATCCTGCATGGCTTTCTGCTGGGCAGGCGGCAGCATTTGCAGGTAGCGCTGTGTGGTCTCGTCACGGTTACGCTTTTGTTCGAACATGATTCGGCCGATTTGTTGGCGTTGATCCGGGGTCAGGTTCAATTGGCTGTAAGGGTTGTGACCACGCATGCCACCACCGTGACCACCACCGTCTTCAGGTGGCATTGCCATTGCGACGGTAGGCAGAGCAGCAGCAAGCAGCAGGGCGATTAAAGTCTTACGCATGATAAATCTCCTTGTCTCGAATCCGGCTCGATGCCGGTTGAGGCCAGTGTAGGGAGAGCAAGGTCAACGGCGGTCAGGTGACGGTAAAGCTTGGGTAAAGACAAAATCTGCCGGCCTGACACATTCGCACGGGATCTGTAGGAGCCAACGTGTTGGCGAAGCGTCCGATTGGATTCTTCGTCTTAACGGTCTCGCCAACACGTTGGCTCCTACAGCGGTCTACGGTAAGACTTTCACACGCAGTAGTAATAGCCACGGCTACGTAGGGCAACGATTCTTGGGCGGCCGTCGGCGTGGGGGCCGATCTTTTTGCGTAGGTTGCTGACATGCATGTCGAGGCTACGGTCGTACAGGGTCAATTTGCGACCGAGGGCCAGTTGCGCCAGTTCTTGCTTGTCCAGCGGTTCGCCAGGTTGCTTCAGCAACGCCTCCAGCAAACGGCTTTCCGACACGGTCAGGGTGAACTCATGCTCGTCGATGGTCACCACGCCGCGCACCGGGCTGAAACACAGGTCGCCCAGTTCCAACTGGCTTGAGGCCGCTGTGGGATGGCTGCGTCGTAGCACCGCGCGCAACCGGGCGGTGAGTTCCCGAGGGTCGCAGGGTTTGGCCAGGTAATCGTCGGCGCCCAATTCGAGGCCGAGGATACGGTCAAGCGGTTCGCCGCGAGCCGACAACATCAGCACCGGCAGGTCCGGGTGATCCGTACGCAGTTGCTTGAGCAATTCCAGGCCGCTGCCATCAGGCAGCATCACGTCCAGCACCACGGCGGCGGGCGGCGGTGTTTGCGCCAGTGCCAGGCGCGCGCTGCTGCCATCGTGGCAAGCCTGCACCTGAAAGCCTTCCTGGCTCAGCCAACTGCTCAGAAGCTCACAGAGCTCCTCATCATCATCAATCAGTAACAGTTCGCTCATGAACTCACTCAATTTATCCACTGCCGACGTTGTCGACGCCAGCCACTGGCAAAGATACCGCAGAGAAGGGCGATTATTGCTACGCCTCCGCCAGCAACGAACCACTGTTGTTGCTCGGTGAGTAGGCGTTGCGGTGAGGCAATTTGCGATGCTTTGAGTTGCAACATGAGGCGTTGGTTCTCTTGGCGCAAGTGACTCAATTCTTCGCGCTGTTGGTCGCTGACGTTGAGGCGTTGCTGCACCTCGGCGACCTGATTACGGTTGCTCGGCGACAACGGCGTCGTTGTGCCAACACCGGATGATTCTTCGGCGTGCGCGCTGACGCTAACGCTGAACACGACTAACAACAAGCACAACGAACCTGAACGCATCTGAACTCCGCTGCTGCTATTTTTTTTATAGAGAGGATTATTGAGAGAATTATCGAACCCAGTATCGAGTCCTCAGCAGGTTATCGGCAGGTTGGGCACAAAAATGAGCACTACCTCGGCAACTGCCGAACGCCGCGCGGTTAACGGCGGCGCGCCCGGCAGTGTGTCAGGGCAGTACTTGCTTGAACGGTTTGACCGTCACGTTGGCATACACACCAGCAGCAATGTATGGATCGGCGTCGGCCCAGGTTTGCGCAGCCGCCAGGGATTCGAACTCAGCAACGATCAGGCTGCCGGAAAAACCAGCAGCACCAGGGTCATTGCTGTCGATTGCCGGGTTAGGGCCCGCCAACACCATACGGCCTTGATCTTTAAGCGCGACCAGGCGAGCCAAATGATCAGGCCGTGCAGCCAGACGTTTTTCCAGCGAATTGGCGACATCGGTCGCAACGATTGCGTAGAGCATTATCAGTCCTTTGTTTCGGGTGTGGAAGGGTCTGCGTCGTGCATGTGCCGGGCGAGAAAGATCCCTTGGCCGACCAGAAATATCAAGGTCATGCCGAGACTGCCGAATACTTTGAAGTCGACCCAATAGTCCTGGTAAGTGAACGCCACATACAGGTTGGCTG
>NZ_JAMFRV010000021.1 GCF_026224925.1 Pseudomonas sp.
GTCACGCCATGCCAGGATGACGAGGTACCCAGAGGGTCCCAATTGATCTGCGCATCCATATGAGTGTGGGCATCAACGAACCCCGGCGTCACGATCAACCCGTCAGCGTTGATCTCACGATGTCCCCGGTCGGCAACACGCCCGATCTCGACAATGCGCCCATCTTCTATCGCGATATCCGCAGTGAAAGCAGCCAGCCCCGAGCCGTCAATCACTTTTCCTCCACGGACCACCATATCAACGGGCATGATTAAATTCCTTCCCAGGCATTCTAAACAAAAACCAGATCGATCTGACTCTTTATACATGAAGTCGTAACGATTTTCTTTAATATGACTGTGGGCATACTGCCAATTATTTATACAACATAACCACATGGGTTTTGCATAGCAAGCCACGTAATGGCGCGAAATATCCACCCGCAACGGCCTTACTACTTTATATGAAATGCCGGAAACTCTGACTCAACTTTCACATTGACGGAATTAACTATGGCATCGGCGAACGTGGCTCGTCTTTCACAATGACGGAATTAACGCATTTGACCCGGACCGGACACCCGTAGAATGTAAGGTCTGATCCCGACTAATAAAAACAGGTAGAGGCAATGTTGACCCCAAACACCGTCAAGGACAAGCCGTCGGCACGCGAGTTGCTCGCCGGCATTAAGTTTATCGATGTGGACACGCACGTTAGCGAGTGGCCCGGCCTTTGGACTGACAGGGCGCCTGCTCACCTCAAACATAGAATGCCTCGTATTGTGGGGGCGGGTTTGGAGCGTCGTTGGGTCATCGACGAAGACACCATGATCTATAATAACGGTGCATCCTGCGCCGTCATGAAGGATGGCGGCAAGGCGCTAGGTTGGAGCTTCACCAGCATTACGCATGATGACATTCATCCTTCTGCCTATGACACTCGCGCCCGCGTCCAGATGATGGACGAGCAGGGAGTTTACGCTCAGATCGCTTACCCGAACATACTGGGTTTTAGCGGTGTAAAGGGCATGAAGACGGATGCCGAACTTCGGCTCTCGGCAGTCCAAATTTACAACGATGCGATGGGAGATATGCAGAGAGATTCGGGCGACCGGATATTCCCCATGGCGTTGCTTCCCTGGTGGGACCTTGACGCATCGGTAAAAGAGCTTGAGCGTTGTCTTAAATGGGGCGCTCGCGGGATCAACTGGAACCCGGACACTCATACTCATGGCATGCCGGACATTGGCAATCCTTTCTGGAATCCGATCTGGGAAGCGTGCGTTTCAAACGGGCTGCCTGTGAATTTTCACATCGGCGCGTCGGATGAATCTTTGTCGTTCGCTGGCCAGGGGGTGCTCCCTAGTTTTTCAAACGAGGAATCGATGGCGATGGGCACGCTCATGCTGTTCATTGGCAATATGCGCGTTTTGGGAAATATTATTATTTCCCGGTTTCTTGAGAACTGGCCAGATCTGAAGATCGTGTCTGTCGAGAGCGGGGCAGGCTGGGTGCCTTATCTTCTCGAAGGGCTTAAGTACACCGGTCACGAGGCGAAGATTAACTACGCCACGCCCCCTGCAGAGATCTTCCGCCGGCAAATCTACGCGTGTAGCTTTTTCGAGCGCGATAACTTTGTGGACACAGTCCGCCAAATCGGCGCCGATAACGTGATGTTCGAAACGGACTTTCCTCATCCTTCGTGCCTATTTCCCGACGGTCTGGAGTACATGGTTGATGCCATTGCGCAGTTAACCGAGGAAGAAAGATTCAAGGTGTTTAGTGGGAATGCTGCGAAGCTTTACAATATCAATATCACCTGAAGCGCGCCGGTAGGGCTAATCAATACAGCGCAAAAGACACTTAACAGGTGGAGAGAATGCGGTGGTCGAGCCAAGATTTATTGTGAAAGCTATGCCGGTGGGTGCAAAGATCGTTGGCCTGACGCCGGGTGACGAACAAGATCCGGCGGTACGGGCAGGCCTTTATCGGGCATGGCTCGACAATGGTGTGCTGCTTTTCACGGAGGTCAATACAGTCGAGCGTCATCTGGCACTCAGCGAAGTATTCGGCGAGCTTGAAGAGCACCCCTTTCCGGAGGTGCGCTCTAAGGTACATCCGATGTTAATCGACATAAGCGGCGATCGGCGTAGTGTTGCATACGTCTATGACGAAGCTGATGTGCTGGTGAATCGGATCGCTTGGCATCGCGACACCGCGTATACACGCGATATTTGCAAGGGCGCGATGTTGCGGATGATCGAAGTGCCCGCCGAGGACGGCGAGACGATGATCGCCGACACCGCTAAAGCATACGACGATCTCCCCGAAGAGCTGAAAAAACGGCTCGGGGGACTTGAGTATAAGGCGACTTTAAGGATGGGGCCGCGCGAGCAAACCCGGCCTGGCGCCTTTTGGAGCACGGCTCGGCCGGCGACACCGCAGGAAGATCCGCAATGGGGAGGAAAGGCCATCGTAGACGGCGATGATCCCAAGATTATCGCGAACTACCCGTCGGTCGTCCTGCCTGCAATGCTGACCCATCCGGAGTCTGGACGGAGGTGCATTTTCCTGAGCCCGACGTATGTCGATTTCTTCATTGGTATGAGCAAGGAGGAAAGCGAAGATCTATTGCACAAGTTGGCCGAGCATATGCTGCAGCCAAAATACATCTACAAGCATCGCTGGTCCCCCAATGAAGCGATTATCTGGGATAATCGACGCTGCATGCATGCCGGTTTTGGTAACAAAATAGACCAGCGCCGTTATGGTCTCAGGACCACACTTGCCGGTGCGATCCGGGTTGGACGTTTTTTTGAAAAAGGCGCGAAAGCGCAGGTACGTCACTTTGCTGACTAGCAGAGTGGGGAACAAAAAAAGGTGTAGCAACGAAAAGAGAACATCGATGAGTGAGCACCGTATCTCCGGGGTCAATGGGAATCTAAAGGGCCACAATGGGGTAACCTTTGCAAATCCAGCTCTTGGGCGAGCGACAAACTTCGCTCAGTCAAGATGACTCGCGAAACCGCAATCCGCATGCGCCTCGCCAGTCATCAGCCGGAGAACGGAGAATGGTTCTACGGTTGGCCTGTCGCGCTTGCCGGATTTTTTGGAACGTCACTCACTTCGTTGGGAGTGATGTCCATGGGAACCTTCATGGTTCCCGTACAGCGTGCATTAGGCTGGTCTCGGGCGGAGTTCTCTGCAGGATGGAGCGTTGCCACCGTCGTAGGAATTTTAATGGCGCCGTTGCTCGGCGTTTTGAACGACAAATGGGGCGCGCGACGCCTGGCAGTTCCCACCGCCGTTATATGTGGCCTGGTTTTTAGTCTCTTCGCCACCTCCAATGGTAGTCATATATATTGGCTACTGCTCTGGACGGTTTATGCGGCGGCAAACTCCATGATGTTGTTGGTCGTTATTTCCAGCACGTCCAAAGCGTTCAGAGTCAACCGCGGCATGGCTCTCTCTGTCGCGATGTGCGGTCACGGGATCGCCGCGATGGTCATACCGTCAATCGTGAATTTTCTTATCGAGCACTACGGCTGGCGGGCTGCCTTTATAAGGCTCGGCTTGGGCTGGGGAACATTGGTGGCCCTGTGTGCCTATGCGGTATTCGTTTTGTATCGGCCAGAAAGCGGCGCGGATCGACAAGTACCGGTTCCGCCAGTGAAACGGGGCGTACAGGACGTATTGCGTTCATCCAGGTTTGTTAAACTCGCGACTGCTAACATTGTCTTCTACATCGTTTCTATCGCACTAACTGTGCATCTTGTTCCGATGTTCGTAGACGGCGGTCTGTCAAGCGCGACAGCTGTCATCCTGGCAGGTTGTTTTGGTCTAGCCATGATACTCGGCAAGTTACTTAGCGGCATCATTCTCGACCGGTTAACAGCTGGGGCCATGATCGCGACGTGGCTCTTAACGATGATTTCTGGCTTGATAATTCTTTTGTCTGCCTGGAATTCCTACGAGCCGTACTTGGCGGCCGTAGTTCTGCTAGGCGCCGCGAACGGCGGTTTGGCACCAATATTCCCGTATTTGATCTCGAAGCACTTCGGTCTGGATAACTTCGGGAAATTCTACGGGGTGCTGTGTAGCGTGCAAGGTATCGGCAGTGCCAGTGGACCCTTGTTCGCGGCACTGATTTTTGACCGTACTCAAAGCTACCATCTTGCTATCGAGTTAGCTATACCGGCCCTATTACTTGTACTAGCTCTACTTTTTTCCTTAGAGAGAAATAATTTATTTTCAAAAACAGGTAAGATCCAAGTTTAAGTAAACCAAGTCGCACAACTTAAATATGAGCGCGCAATAATATTTAAAGGGAGGGTTTTATGACTATTAAATTTACTTGTGCTCTGCTGGCGGGAACATCGATCTTGGCGCCAGGCGCAGCACAAAGCGCAGCGATTAACAGCTCCGACAACAGTGCCGTGGCGGCAGGTGAAGCAAAAGGCGCACCGGCCAACCGCTCCGGCAACAGCGACTCGCCCACACCCAGCGACTCGTCCGGGCAAGTATCGGAAATTATTGTCACGGCCCAGCGGCGGGCGCAGTCCATAGTCTCTGTGCCGGTATCGATAACTGCCTCAACCGGACTAACCCTTAAGGCCGAAGGCATTAAGAGTGTAACTGATTTAACTCTCAAAACACCTGGCGTTACGTCCTACTTCGGCCTCGCGCATACCCAAGTATTTATCCGCGGAATCGGGAATACAGTTTTTAACGGAGCTGATCCGAGCGTCGCGACCTTCATTGACGATGTACCTCGGCCGTATGGAATGACTCACGGCACTTTGGTGAATGTCGAACGCGTAGAAATTCTTAAAGGCGCTCAAGGAGGTCTCTACGGTCGTAATGCAACAGCGGGTGTTATCAACATTATTACCCGGCAGCCGTCAGATACAGCTAGCGCCGAAGGACAAGTCTCTTATGGTTCACTAAAAACGTTCGATGGCCAGGGATATTTAAACGTGCCGCTCACCGAGAAGATTGATTGGAACGTTTCGGCAGAACGCATATCGCACGACTTCTATAGTAAAAACCTTGCCAAACCATATTACTCTCCGGCAAACTTTCCAACTTCTCTCAACCCCGGCATCACGCCGCAGCAGCAACTGGCTGCTGCCAACCTGCTCAATTCCGGCTTTAATCCGCCCAGAGGTGCCAGTAATCAGGACTTCTGGGATGTGGACAGTAAGCTCCTATTTAAGCCAGCCGCGAACGTTAAAGTCACTATAGACGGTGACTACCTGAGAGAGCACAGCTCGGATGGCACCGCCGAAAGGAACTTTAGCTCTCAGAATGACATTTCGCTGCTTAATAATTCCCTTCTACCTTTCCTAGCCGGACCAGCTATAGGATACCGGGGGTTAAAGGCTGTCTTTCCTGACAATCTTCAAGCACCCACCGGTAAGTGGTCGGGATACTATACCGAGCCGGCCCGTATCTATCAGACTGAATATGGCGCCTCCGGTAAAGTCGAGTTGAATCTGAAAGGGGTTGATTTGACTTCAATTACCGCATGGCGTCATTTTTACGACACGTTCGATTCCGAGATTCCGGCCGTAGAGGTGCCGACGATCCGCGCAGATACGACCTTTCAGAAACATTTCTTTTACCAGGAACTGAGGCTCGTTTCAAACGAGAAGGGACCGCTTCAATTTCTTGGCGGCGCGACCCTGTTTACTGATAATACAGGAATCAACTCCCGCTCTTATACATTAGATCTTTTTCAGTCACCAATTACCACCTCAGTAACTAAGCGTACGAGCTGGTCAGTATATGGCCAAGTCGGATATGACATTCTGGCGCGACTTAATCTATCGATCTCCGGTAGATACGTCTGGGAGCGGAGCTCAATTTCATTTTTTACTCCGCTCGTCTCACAAGCCTCGACCGTCGGGAAAAAATTCCTGCCTGCTGCGACACTAAGTTACAAAACTGATGGGGGTGTAATATATGCGCGCTATGCAAAGGGCTTTAAAACTGGCGGAATACTGCCGACGCTTTCACCTTCCCTTTTTCCGGGAGGGTTAGGTAGCACGTTCAAACCGGAACAGGTTGACACGTACGAGGTCGGCTATAGGACGGAGCTTCTCGATCGAAAACTGCAATTTACGAGTGCGGTATACTATAACAACTATCGCGACATCCAATATACAGACAGCGGCAATATTCAGAACTCACAACTGAGTTCGGCAGTAATCAACGCCGGGTCGGCCCGCACCTATGGGGCTGAAAGTAGCTTAACCTGGCGCGTCGCGAGACCGCTCTCAGTTTCTGTGAACGGCGCTTATCTGAACGCCAAATACAAGCAGTTTTCACTGACTAACTCACCTTTGTTCGTGTCTTTCAACCTTGATGGCAAAACGATGATCCAGGCGCCGAAATGGCAAGCTTCGGTCAACGTCGACCTTGATCAACCGATTACTAGCGAGCTTAGGCTGGTGGGAGATGTGATCTGGGCGTATAATAGCTCCCGGAACATCGCTGACGATACAGCGGGTATCGGGCCGCTCACGCAGAATGGCTATTCGCTGACGAATCTTCGGCTTGGCGTGCGCACGACCGACGATCGCTACGGATTTGCCCTGACGGTTAATAATCTTTTTGATAAGTTTTACATAACTGCAGGAGCTGTGGCGCCGACACTTGGTAAGTACGGCGTTATGGGGAGTCCTCGCATCATAAGCGGTGAATTGTCAGTTA
>NZ_JAMFRV010000235.1 GCF_026224925.1 Pseudomonas sp.
AGAGCAAATCGCTGGTTTGCAGCAGGCGCAGGTTGGCCATTAGGGATGATGACTCGACTCTGCTGGCCAATGGCTTGAGTCCGGCATTGCTTAAGGCAGCGTCCAGACGTTGACGGATGGGCGTACCTTCGGGCCAAAGTATCCATTCGAACGCAGACAGATCGCTCCAGTCGAGATGCGAGCGCGTTGCGAGGGGGTGACCGAGGCGGGCGATGACCTGCATGGGTTCACAAAAAAGCATCTGGCTGTGCAGCGTCGAGCGGGGGCGGTAGTTGTCGAGGCGTCCAATCACTATGTCCAACTGACCCAGTTCAAGCCGTTTCAGCAACACGTTCATCGTGTTCTCTTGCAGAGAAACATGCGCCCGTGGATGCATGTCCAGAAAGTAACCGATGGCATCGGGTACCAAGCTTGGCGCCGAGGCGGGTGACGTACCAATGGAGATGCTGGCGGTATTGCCCTCCTTGAGCGCGTCCATATTGCTTTGCGCCCGCTCCATCTCGCTAAGAATACGCCGCACATGGTTTATCAGCAGCTCACCTTGAGCGGTTGGCCGCAAACCGCGGGCGTGGCGCTCGAACAGCGTGGTGCCTGCATCTTCTTCCAAATCCTTGAGCCATTTCGACAGCCCGGGCTGGGTGGTGTGGGCTGTACGGGCGGCATCACTGATGCTGCCCGTTTCGGCAAGGCGGATCAGCAGTTGCAAATGTCTGAGGCGCAGGCGTGTGGTCCAGGTCATGACGTACTCATACGAAAATTTGTATGGCTTCATCGGATAATATCATTATTCACATAAGCCTAACGGGCCTTAAATTGGGCTAACAGCAGCGGCACCGATGCAGCACTTACCGTTTTCCAGGAGCCTTTTATGAGCTACGTACTTGAGCCGCAAGCCCCCGTGACACTGGCGGTCGTTGGCAGCGAGCAAAAATTCCCAGTGCGCCGCGTGTATTGCGTTGGCCGCAATTATGCCGCTCATGCCCGTGAGATGGGCTTCGATCCAGATCGCGAGCCGCCATTCTTCTTTTGCAAGCCTGCTGATGCCGTGGTTTCGGTGGGCTACTACCAGCCGCTGGAACTGTCTTACCCGGCAGAGACCAGCAATTACCACTACGAAATCGAGCTCGTCGTAGCCATTGGTAAAGCTGGCAGAGATATTTCGCTGGAGCAGGCCAACGACCATGTCTACGGCTACGCCGTGGGCCTGGACATGACCCGTCGCGACCTGCAGATGAAGATGCGTGAAATGGGCCGCCCATGGGAAATCGGCAAAGCGTTCGATGCCTCGGCTCCAATCGGTCCATTGCACCCGGCTAGCCAGATTGGCCACCCGAGCCAAGCGGGTCTGTGGCTGCAAGTTAACGGCACGGACAAGCAACGCAGCAACATCGACAAACTGATTTGGTCTGTACCGGAAACCATCAGCTATCTCTCGCGCTTCTTCGAACTGCAGCCTGGCGACTTGATCATGACCGGCACTCCGGAAGGCGTGGGGCCAGTGGTAGTCGGCGAACGCATGACCGGTGGCGTAGAAGGCTTGGGCGAGATCCAGGTCGACGTCGTTTAACACTATCCGGGGCCGGTTCTACATCGGCGGCCCCGGATCGAAGTTCCAATATGTGGCCAGCATTGCGCTGGCCCAGAGGATTCACTTATGTCTTCCACTGATAAAAATAAAAGTGTGGATGTACAGGATTTCATCGATAGTCGGCCGGTCAGTCCGTATCAGTGGCTGATTGTTGGTTTGTGTTTTCTTGTGACTGCTATTGACGGACTGGACACTGCCGCCGTCGGTTTTATCGCCCCGGCCTTGCGTGATGAGTGGGGTCTGACGCCTGGGCAACTCAACCCTGTACTGGGCGCTTCTTTGCTCGGCCTGATGCTGGGGGCTTTGATTGCGGGTCCGTTGGCAGACCGTTTCGGTCGCAAAAGTATTTTGCTACTTTCCGTTTTGTTTTTCGGGGTCTGGAGCCTGGCCGCCTGTACGTCGCAGGATGTCTTCAGTTTGACCGCGATGCGATTTCTCACCGGTCTCGGATTGGGCGGTGCCATGCCTAATGCGATCACCCTGACGTCCGAATACTGCCCTCAGCGTCGTCGCTCATTAATGGTCACCACCATGTTCTGCGGCTTTACCCTGGGGTCAGCGCTCGGCGGGGTGGTAGCCGCTCAGTTGGTTCCTGTGTTCGGTTGGCGCAGCGTGTTGCTTCTCGGTGGCCTGTTACCGCTGTTGTACCTGCCTTTCCTGTTTGTGCTATTGCCGGAGTCGGTGCGATTTTTGGTGAAGCGCTCCGCGTCTACGCTGCGGATCAGTGCCATTTTGCAACGCATTTCAGCCCAACCGCTGGCAAGCGACCTTAGTTACAGCATTCATGACGGCATGGGTGAATCCAACAGCAACCAATCGCCGATCCGCCAGATTCTGAGCGGCAGCCATCGCATGGGAACCCTGCTGCTGTGGAGTTCGTTCGCCATGAGTCTGCTGATCATCTACATGATGACCAGTTGGCTGCCAATCCTGATCAAGGATACCGGCCTGCAGCTTAGCCAGGCGGCGCTGATCGGAGCCATGTTCCAGGTTGGCGGTACCGTTGGCGCTATTGCCCTGGGTGCAGCTATGGATCGCTTCAACCCATTCCGGGTGCTGACGTGTGCCTACATTGCAGGCGCATTCTGCCTAATGTTGATTGGTCTCTTCCATGCTCAGTACACCCTGTTGGTTCTCGGGGTATTCGGCATGGGGTTTTGCATCAGTGGTTCGCAGGTCGGGGCCAACGCGTTGGCTGCCGGCTTCTACCCAACCACCATGCGTGCCACTGGGGTCAGCTGGGCCCATGGTGTCGGTCGCATCGGCGCGGTCTTCGGCACTCTGGGCGGTGGCTGGATGCTAGGCATGGGCATGGGCTTTAGCGGCATATTCACTTTTCTGATGGTGCCCGCCGTGCTGGCCAGCGCCGCAATTTTTGTCATGGGGCTGCGCTACAGCCGCTTGCAGACGCAGACTTCACTCGCCACTCATTAATCCGCCATAGGTACTGTTACTATGAAGCTCTATAGTTTTTTCAACAGCTCTACCTCTTACCGGGTGCGTATCGCGCTCGCTTTGAAGGGGCTACCTTACGACTATCAGGGCATCAACTTACGGGTCGGCCAACAGATTAGTCCCGAGCATCGTGAGCTCAACCCCATTGGTGGCGTACCGGTGCTGGAAGCAGATGGCTTCGTCTTGACCCAATCCTTGGCAATCATCGACTACCTAGACAGCAAGTACCTCGGCCCGCGCTTGATCCCAACCGATGGCCTACAGCGTGCTCGCGTTATGGAAATCGCCAATTTGATCGGCTGCGACATCCATCCAATCAATAACGTACGGGTGCTCAACTATCTGCAGAACGTATTGGCGGTTACCGCTGATCAAAAGACGGTCTGGTACAAACATTGGGTGGCCGAAGGCCTGGGCGCCGTCGAAGCACTGCTGCAGCGCCATGGCAGCGGAAATTTTTGTGTGGGCGACGAGGTTGGCCTCGCCGATTGCTGTCTGATACCGCAAGTGGCCAATGCCGAGCGCATGGGATGTGACCTTTCTTTTTATCCGCGGGTTATGGCGGTATACCGCCATTGCCTGGAGCTGCCTGCTTTCCTGGCAGCGGCTCCTGCACGGCAACCCGATTTCATCGCATAACTTACTTGGTAGGCTTCGCTGCCCATTCAAGAAGCCTGCTCAGCAGAATTTTGGAGACTAAAATAATGACTGCACAACATAAAAAACAGTCGATTATCGTCGTCGGAGGAGGCATTGGTGGTCTCGCCGCTGCCCAGGCATTGACTCAGCAGGGTATTACGGTACTGCTTCTGGAACAGGCTGATCATATCGGCGAGATCGGTGCTGGCATCCAGCTTGGCCCGAATGCCTATGCTGCACTCGACGCTCTGGGAGCGGGTGAAGCTGCGCGGAGCCGGTCGGTGTTCACTGACCATCTGATCATGATGGATGCAGTCGATGCCCACGAAGTTGCTCGCATCGATGTGGGCGAAGCGTTCCGCAAGCGCTTTGGTAACCCCTATGGAGTCATCCACCGTGTGGATATACACCTGTCTATTCTTGAACAGGTGCAAAACAACCCGCTGATTCAATTCAAGACATCGGTCTGCATTAAGAACCTTGAGCAGGACGCTGATGGCGTTACGCTGATTGACAGTAACGGAAATATCTACCGCGCCGACGCTGTTATCGGCTGCGACGGTGTGCGCTCCGTGGTTCGCGATGCGCTGCATGGCGAGGCGCCACGCGTCACCGGGCACGTGGTGTACCGAGCGGTGATCGAGGAGAAGGACATGCCTGAGGACTTGCGCGTCAATGCGCCGATGCTCTGGGCAGGCCCCCGTTGCCATCTGGTGCATTACCCGCTGCGTGGTGGCAAACAATACAATCTGGTCGTCACCTTCCACAGTAAGGATAAGGAAGAGTGGGGCGTTACCGAAGGCAGCAAAGAGGAAGTGCTGAGTTACTTCGAGGGTATTCACCCGCGTCCACGGCAAATGCTTGACCGTCCGACCTCCTGGCGGCGATGGGCCACTGCTGACCGCGACCCGGTGGAGAAATGGGGCGAAGGTCGCATCACCATTCTTGGCGATGCAGCGCATGCAATGACCCAATACCTGGCCCAAGGCGCCTGCAGTGCACTTGAGGATGCAGTGGTATTGGGACAGGCCATAAAACAATGCAACTTCGACCTGCAAGCTGCTTTCCGCCTGTACGAAACCATCCGTATTCCACGTACCGCCCGCATTCTCTGGTCGGCCAGGGAGATGGGGCGCCTCTACCACGCCAAGGGTATCGAGCGTCAGGTGCGCAACCAACTGTGGGATGGACGTACCCAGGAGCAGTTCTATGACGCGATGCAGTGGCTGTATGGCTGGAGCCTCGAAAACTGCATGAAGCACTGATCGGGACATCCACTCCGCTGAACGAAAGCGGGGCCTATACCTAGGTAAGGCCCCGCGTATCGCTAGTCTATTGAAGAAGGATACGTCGCAATGTCCAACCATGAAGGGCTCGAACAGGCTCCCGTTCACAATGCCATGGCCCCGGACGACTCACTCGAGCTGCGCCAGTTGTACGCCGATTTTGAGGCGGGGCACATGATGCCGCTCTGGACGCAAATTGGTAACCTGATGCCCAAGCATCCGATGCCGCGAGCCGTCCCGCATGTCTGGAAGTGGTCGAACCTTTATCCGCTGGCACAGCGATCCGGTGACCTGGTCCCTGTCGGCCGCGGTGGCGAGCGTCGGGCCATTGGCCTTGGCAACCCAGGCCTTGAAGGCCGCCCCTATATCAGCCCGACCTTGTGGTGCGCGATCCAGTACTTGGGGCCGCGTGAAACAGCGCCCGAGCATCGCCACTCGCAGAATGCGTTCCGCTTCGTGATTGAAGGTGAAGGTGTCTGGACCGTGGTCAACGGCGATCCAGTGCGGATGAGCCGCGGGGATCTGTTGTTGACCCCTGGTTGGAACTTTCATGGTCATCAGAACGTGACCGATAAACCGATGGCCTGGATCGATGGCCTCGACATCCCGTTCTCCTTTCAAAACGATGCAGGCTTCTTTGAGTTCGGCTCGGAGAAGCTCACCGATCTCAGTACGCCAGAATTCTCGCGCGGCGAACGTTTATGGTGTCATCCGGGGTTGCGGCCGTTATCCGGTCTCGCGCAGACCGCTTCCTCACCTATCGGTGCCTATCGCTGGGAGTACACCGACCGCGCCCTGACACAACAGTTGCTGCTCGAGGATGAAGGTTACCCCGGCGTGCTGGAAAAAGGTCATGCCGCGGTGCGCTTCATCAACCCAACCACCGGGGGCGATATCATGCCCACCCTACGCGCTGAGTTTCATCGTCTGCGTGCTGGCGCGGTATCGGCCGAACGCAGGGAAGTGGGTTCCAGGGTCATTCAGGTGTTCGAAGGTAAGGGTCTTGTTGTACTCGACGGTATCAGCCACAACCTGGAAACAGGCGATCTGTTCGTCGTTCCTTCCTGGATAACTTGGTCGCTGCAGGCTGAAAGCCAATTCGACCTGTTTAGTTTTTCCGACGCACCAATTATGGAGCGTCTGAACTTCCACCGTACGATGGTCAACGGTCAGTTGGTCTGATGGGTTTTAGGGGGCTGTCACGCACTAAGCTGGCAGTCCTTAGTCTTTAGTTGTAATAGTGTTAGTTAGAGAGAAATGCAGGCCTTGCTTTGACAGATGTCACATGTGTTTGGGGCTCGGGACTGGGAGTCCCTTAATAGTCGATACCCGCTTTAAACCCTGCCGAATATAACGAAACTCTTCGTTATTACTGCCTTTTCTTGAAGAGGCTATAGCGCTGCGTTCAATTATAAAAATAAGGCATACGTAATGAATAAAGTACCGCGAAATACTACTCGGGATTTTTTGTCCTGTGCAACGTTGACCCTGTTGGCTACAGGGTTTTCAGTCAATGTGCAGGCAACTGAAGGTGGCGGCTCCAGTTATCCAATGGGTACTGAAAGTTACATGGTCGGCGCCATGGCGCCCCCAGGGTTTTACGGTATTGTTTATGCAAGCCATTATGAAGCGGATGCTCGGATCGATAATAATGGAAATAAACGGCCAGGGGATTTCCAACTACAGTCTAACGCCATCACCCCGCGTTTCATCTGGGTTACGGACCAGCAGGTACTGGGCGGAAACGTGGCGTTCCATGCGATTATGCCCTTGGTTGATCTCAAGGTAGATCTCAATGGCCAGTCGCAGGAGCAGAAGGGGCTGGGAGATATGACGTTCGGTACGGGGTTGGGCTATCACCTGACCGATAAGCTACGTTCCATTGTCGGCCTCGATGTTGTTGCGCCAACTGGCGAATATAATCGCAACGACTTGGCCAAACTTGGCCGTAACTACTGGGATATTAGACCCGTGTGGGCGTTGTCGTACATTGATCCCTTGGGTTTGAATGCAGACGCGAAAATCATGTATGACTTCAACACGAAAAACAACGCCACCGATTACACCTCAGGCCAAGAATTTCATGTGGATTATACGGTGGGTTGGGGACTTGGCAAAGGCTGGGTAGTTGGTGTGGGCGGTTATGTCTATCAGCAGACTACGGATGATCGGCAGTACGGTGAGCGTATCGAAAACAGTAAAGGACTCGCACTTGCCATTGGTCCAGCAATAAAGTACGCCAGCGCCAGCGGTTGGTTTCTGACGGCGAAATGGCAACAGGAAACTGAAGTGCTGAACCGCGCGGAGGGTAATGCATACTTTCTGAAACTGGCGGTGCCGTTCTGAGGTAGAGCTTTCGAAAAATCTCAAGGAGCTATCAAGG
>NZ_JAMFRV010000236.1 GCF_026224925.1 Pseudomonas sp.
CCCAAGCGACGGTGCCCAGTACGCTGAAGAAGAAAAACCGTGGGTACGACATCTTGCCGACGCCCGCTACAAAAGGCGCGAAGGTGCGGATGATCGGCAGAAAACGCGCCAGGGTGACGGTTTTGCCGCCATGGCGCTCGTAGAAATCATGGGTTTGGTTCAGGTAGTCGCGACGGAAAATTTTCGAGTTAGGGTTGCTGAATAGCTTCTCGCCCAACGTTCTACCGACGAGGTAGTTGGTGCTGTCGCCGAGTATCGCGGCCAACATCAACAAACCTGCCAGCAGAACCGGGTCCATGCCGCCACCCGCCGCCACTGCGCCGGCGATGAACAGCAAGGAATCGCCTGGCAGGAACGGCATGACCACGAGCCCTGTTTCGCAGAAAATCACCAAAAACAGGATCGCGTAGATCCAGGTGCCGTAGTTGGTCACGAGCATGTCGAGGTAGACATCGAGATGCAGAATAACGTCAATCGGGTTGAAATCCATGTGCGGCACCTGTGTACATGACCCGATTCTGGGTCGCGCGCTTGTTAGGGGGAAGACTGCAAGGGCTGCATTATAGGGGGCGATGCAGGGGTCACCGGAACAGTTTGTCGCTAAGTGTGTCGAAAAATCGTCAGAAATACACAGTTTTTGTGTGGGCGAATTCATCGGGAATTTCGGGAATGCAGGCGATGCGGTTTGTCTGAGGCACCGCAGTGAATCCTTCGCGAACACGTTCGCTCGCCGGATCTTCAGTATTGCCGGGTTGGGTGGCTTAACCCGGTCACTGTGGGAGCGAATTTATTCGCGAATGCCACGCTGCGGTGTATCTGGTTCACTGCGCCGCGTGCTTCCCGAATGAATTCGGCCCTACAGATATCAATCATTCCTCTGTGATCGGCAACACATAGTTAATAAACTGTGTATCCACTTTGAACCCAATCGACTCATACGTTTTGCGTGCAACTTCGTTGTTGCTGCTGGTGGATACCCGCATGCGCACGGCCTGGGTGTCTTTGGCCATTTTTTTCGCGACTTTCAGCAAGTGGTCGGCGACCAATTGGCGGCGGGCGTCTTCGGCGACGTAGATATCGTTGAGGATCCACACGCGCTTTAGCGACAGCGATGAATAGCTCGGGTACAGCTGGCAGAAACCCAACAATTTTTTGTCGTCGTCATCGGGCAACGCCAGGTAGACCACTGACTCTTTGCGACGCAGGCGCTTTTCCAGAAAGGCGCGGGATGATTCCGGGTAGGACAATTCGCCGTAGAACTCGCGGTATTTGACGAACAGGGGGGTCAACAGGTCCAGATGTTCGAGGGTAGCTTGAATGATCCGCATAGTGGGGCCTCAATTTAACGACATTAGAGGGGTGATACGTCAACAGGCCGCTCAGCCGGTCGTTTTCGATGCTGCCTAAAGCTTTTAGAAAGCGCAATCCAATGGCGTTCAGTCTTCCGGTTTTGCCAGCAAGAAATTACTCTTCACGGGCACCGATGGATCTGATTCCAGCGTATGAAGTTGGGCTTCGTCTTTCAGATTCACGCCCGAAAGCTGCCGGCGACAGGCTTCACGCATCAGATAAAGCAGACGGTGTGCTGCCAAGCCGTAGCTCAGGCCTTCGAGTCGGACGTTGGAAATGCAGTTGCGGGACGCGTCGGTGAGGCCGACCTTCGGGCTGTAGGTAAAGTACAGGCCCAAACTGTCAGGAGAGCTGAGGCCGGGGCGTTCGCCGATCAGTATCACCACCATTTTTGCGCCCAGCAGCTCGCCGATTTCGTCGGCCACGGCCACTCGGCCTTGTTCCACCAGAATTACCGGGGACAGCGACCAGCCTTCGGCGGCGGTTTGTTCTTCCATCCGCTGTAAAAACGGCAGCGTGTGCCGATGCACCGCCAGCGCCGACAAGCCATCTGCCACCACTATTGCCACATCGACGCCGCCGGGATGTGCCGTGGCGTAATCGCGCAGTTGCTGGGCAGAGGCGTCGTCCAAGCGTCGGCCCAGGTCTGGGCGTTGCAAATAACTGTTTCGATCTGTTGCCGCGCTGTGCAGCAGCAAGGTTTCGCGGCCACGTTCGGCCAATTGTGCTCTGAGTCCCGCATGATCAAACGGCAGGTGTACGGCGTCTCGGGCTTGGGCGTGGGCGTATTGGAAATCCAGTTGCGCGCTGGTCGGCAGGCTGGTGCCGGTGCGACCGAGGGCTATGCGGGCTGGAGTCAGGCGGCGCAGTTCCAGCCAAGGGTTCTGGCTGTCAGTGGGCAAAACGGGGTTATCAGCCATGGGAACGCTCACTTATCCAAGATGCGCCAACGCATGGCGAAAGGCCGGTGGCAAGCTGTCACCAAAGCGCACGTGCCCGTCGGCTTGGGTAAAGATACCCATTTTAGCCAGCCATGCCTCGTACTCCGGCGCGGGCCGCAGGCCGAGGGTTTGCCGCGCATACAGCGCATCATGAAACGAGGTGGTTTGGTAGTTGAGCATGATGTCGTCGGAGCCCGGAATGCCCATGATGAAGTTGATCCCGGCCACGCCCAGCAGCGTCAGCAGAGTGTCCATGTCGTCTTGGTCGGCTTCGGCATGGTTGGTGTAGCAGATGTCGCAGCCCATGGGCACACCGAGCAATTTGCCGCAAAAGTGATCTTCCAGCCCGGCGCGAATGATCTGTTTGCCGTTGTATAAATACTCCGGGCCGATGAAACCGACCACGGTGTTGACCAAAAACGGTTTGAAATGTCGGGCCACGGCGTAGGCGCGGGTTTCGCAGGTTTGCTGATCGACGCCGTGGTGGGCGTTGGCCGACAGTGCGCTGCCTTGGCCTGTTTCGAAATACATCAGGTTTTGCCCGAGGGTGCCACGATTGAGGCTCAGGCCCGCTTCGTAGCCTTCTTGCAAAACGTTGAGGTTGATCCCGAAACTGGCGTTGGCCGCTTCGGTGCCGGTGATGGACTGAAACACCAGGTCCAGCGGAACGCCGCGATTGATCACCTCGATGGCGGTGGTGACGTGGGTCAGCACGCAGGCTTGGGTCGGAATTTCGTAGCGCTGGATAATCGCGTCGAGCATTTCCAGCAGCGCGACGATTGACGGCGTGCTGTCGGTGGCGGGGTTGATGCCGATCATTGCGTCGCCATTGCCATACAGCAAGCCATCGAGAATGCTTGCGGCGATCCCCGCCGGTTCATCGGTGGGGTGATTGGGTTGCAGCCGGGTCGATAAACGCCCGCGCAAACCCATGGTGCCGCGAAAACGGGTCACCACACGGATCTTCTGTGCCACCAGCACTAAATCCTGCACGCGCATGATTTTCGACACGGCGGCGGCCATTTCTGGCGTCAGGCCGGGGGCGAGGGCACGCAGGCTGTCTTCATTGGCGTGATCACTGAGCAGCCAGTCACGAAAACCGCCTACGGTCAGGTGGCTGACGGTGGCAAAGGCTGCTTTGTCGTGGGTGTCGATGATCAGTCGGGTGACTTCATCTTCTTCGTAGGGAATCAGCGCTTCTTCAAGGAAATGCTTGAGCGGGGTATCCGCCAGCGCCATCTGCGCGGCCACTCGCTCGCCGTCGTTGGTTGCGGCAACGCCTGCCAGAAAATCCCCGGAGCGTGCCGGGCTGGCCTTGGCCATCAGCTCTTTGAGGGTGTCGAAACGGTAGGTCTGGGCGCCGACGGTATGGGCAAACGCAGCCATGGACGGTGTCCTCCTGTGGTTCTGCCAGCGCGCGCCGTACCTCTGGCCTGCACTCGAATGGGGCCTGTGCCGGGCGCGGGCCCGACACAGGTGCAACTTAGATACCCGTCAGCATAGCGTCCGCTGGGGCGTCGGAGCGTTGTTTTGCAGTCAGTTGGAAGTAAACGAAACCGATGACCATAAAGCAAATGAAGATCAAACCAATCACCGCGTTGAACCACGCCATTGCCACCAGGCACACCAGCGCCAAAAACAGCGCGATGCCCGGCACGATCGGGTAGCCCGGTGCGCGGAAGGTACGCTCCAGCAGCGGTTCGGTTTTGCGCAGTTTAAACAGGCTGAGCATGCTGATGATGTACATCACGATGGCACCGAACACTGACATGGTGATCATCGCGGCGGTCAGGGTCATGCCCTGCAAGTTCACCAGGCCGTCGCTGTAGATCGCGGCGATACCTATCACGCCACCGGCCAAAATTGCCCGGTGCGGCGTTTGGAAGCGCGACAGTTTAGCCAAGCCTTTTGGCAGATAACCCGCACGCGCCAAGGCGAAGAACTGGCGCGAGTAGCCGAGGATGATGCCGTGAAAGCTCGCCACCAGGCCGAACAAACCGATCCACACCAGCATGTGCATCCAGCTGGAGTTGGTGCCGACCACGGCTTTCATCGCCTGCGGCAGCGGGTCGTTGATGTTCGACAGTTGGCGCCAATCGCCCACGCCGCCGGCCATCACCATCACGCCAAGGGCCAGGAATACCAGGGTCAAGATGCCGCTTAAGTAAGCTTTGGGGATAGTGCGCTTGGGGTCTTTGGCTTCTTCGGCAGCCATGGCCGCGCCTTCGATGGCGAGGAAGAACCAGATGGCGAAGGGGATAGCGGCGAAGATGCCGGGCACCGAGGCGATGCTAAAGGTATCGGCGCCAGACCAGCCATTCAGTGCGAAGTTACTGAAGCTGAAGCCCGGCATGACCACGCCCATGAACACCAGCAGCTCAAGGACGGCCAGAACGGTGACCACCAGTTCAAAGGTGGCCGCGATGCTGACGCCCAAGATATTCAGGCCCATGAAGATGATGTACGCGCCGACGGCCGCGTGTTTGGGGTTTAGTTCCGGAAACTGTACGTTCAAGTAAGCGCCGATGGCCATGGCAATCGCCGGTGGCGCAAAAACGAACTCGATCAAGGTGGCAAGGCCGGCAACCAATCCAGCTTTTTCGCCAAAGGCTCGGCGGCTGTAGGCAAACGGGCCGCCCGCGTGTGGGATAGCCGTGGTTAATTCAGTAAAGCTAAAGATGAAACAGGTGTACATCGTCGCGACAATCAACGTGGTGATTAAAAACCCCAGCGTCCCTGCCGCGCCCCAGCCGTAACTCCAGCCGAAATACTCGCCGGAAATGACCAGCCCTACGCAAATACCCCATAGATGCAGGGTACCCAGTGTTGGTTTGAGCGTTGTCGTAGTAGTCATAAGCCCTCGCGTCCGCATTGTTGGTTTCTTGAACTTTCAATTACGAGAACTGCTGCTCGATGGTTAAACGCATGCAACCCCCGCGCCAATTGCGAACTAGCCGCAACTGACCGGGGGTTATGAGAACGCGTTTAAAGTGCGGACTTAGAAGAAGCCCAGCGGGTTAGTGTCGTAGCTCACCAACAAGTTTTTAGTCTGTTGGTAGTGCTCAAGTGCAACTTTGTGGGTTTCGCGGCCTACACCGGACTTTTTGTAGCCACCGAACGCGGCGTGTGCCGGGTACAAGTGGTAGCAGTTGGTCCACACGCGACCGGCTTTCAATGCCCGGCCAACGCGGTAAGCGCGGTTGATGTCGCGAGTCCACACACCGGCGCCCAGGCCGAACTGGGTGTCGTTAGCGATGGCGATGGCTTCGGCTTCATCTTTGAAGGTGGTGATACTCACCACCGGGCCAAAGATTTCCTCCTGGAACACGCGCATCTTGTTGTTGCCTTTCAGCAGCGTCGGCTGGATGTAGTAGCCGCCAGCCATGTCGCCGCTAAGGCGCTCTACGCTACCGCCAGTCAGCAGCTCGGCGCCTTCGCCTTTGGCGATTTCCAGGTACGAGAGAATCTTGTCGAATTGCTGTTCCGAAGCCTGAGCGCCAACCATGCAGTCGGTGTCCAGCGGGTCACCACGTTTGATTTGTTCGACCTTCTTCAGTACGGCCTTGATGAACTCGGGGTAGATCGACTCTTGTACCAGCGCCCGTGATGGGCAGGTGCACACTTCTCCTTGGTTAAAGAACGCCAGCACCATGCCTTCGGCCGCTTTGTCGATGAACTCCGGCTCGGCCTGCATGATGTCTTCGAAGAAGATGTTCGGCGACTTGCCGCCCAGTTCAACGGTGGACGGAATGATGTTTTCCGCCGCCAGTTTCATGATGTGCGAGCCAACTGGGGTTGACCCGGTAAACGCGATCTTGGCAATACGCTTGCTGCTGGCCAGTGCTTCACCTGCTTCACGGCCATAACCCTGGACGATGTTCAGCACGCCAGGTGGCAGCAGATCACCGATTAACTCCATCAGCACAGTGATGCCCAGCGGGGTTTGTTCGGCCGGTTTCAGCACGACGCAGTTACCGGCAGCCAGCGCAGGGGCGAGTTTCCAGGCGGCCATCAACAGTGGGAAGTTCCACGGAATGATTTGCCCGACCACGCCCAGTGGTTCATGGATGTGATAAGCCACAGTGTTGCCGTCGATTTCTGCAGCGCTGCCTTCTTGGGCGCGCAGGCAACCAGCGAAGTAACGGAAGTGGTCGACTGCCAGCGGGATGTCGGCGTTCAGGGTTTCACGGACGGCTTTACCGTTGTCCCAAGTCTCAGTCACCGCCAGCAGTTCGAGGTTTTGCTCGATACGGTCGGCGATTTTCAGCAGAACCAGTGAACGAGCCTGGACGGAGGTTTTGCCCCAGGCATCGGCCGCAGCGTGGGCAGCATCCAGTGCTTTATCGACGTCTTCGGCGCTGGACCGTGGAAATTCGGCGATGAGCTTGCCGTTGACTGGGGAAATATTTTCGAAGTATTGGCCTTTGACCGGCGGCACGAATTCGCCACCAATGTAGTTGCCGTAACGGCTCTTGAAGGAAACGATAGAACCTTCAGTTCCGGGATGGGCGTAACGCATGATGAGTGTCTCCTGGCTTTTGTGTTTATAGGGGAGTACGCGCTATAGCGCTTGAGTTAAGCGTAGAGCAAAGGTCGGGCCAGCGCCTCGTGGCACCCGGTTTATAAGGCCTTGAGGCAGTTTTCCTGCGACAAAATGCCTTTTTTGTAACGCAATCGATACGGCGCGGGTGACACTTTGTACCGTTAGTGGCGCAGCGTTATGTTCG
>NZ_JAMFRV010000237.1 GCF_026224925.1 Pseudomonas sp.
ACGGGTGACCGCATCGAGGAAACTGCGCGGACGCCAGTGCAGAAGGGCGCCGACCATGATGAACAGGAAGTTATACGTGTTCAGGCCTGAAATCGCAGTAATCGCCGGTTTGGTCGAGAACTCATGGAACAACCAGCCCGCCGCCAACAGCACCAGCAAGATGATCAGGATCGGGCTGTATTCAAGCCACTCACCGGGACGTGTACGCTTTGGAATCGCTGGAATGCTGAAGCTCGGATCGATACCGCAAGCCGCCGCATCACGGGCGCTGGCCGGGCCAGGCGCAGTGGCGTAAGCGATGATCAGCGAGACCACCACCAATATCCCCAGCAACACACCCGACTGCCACATGAAGATGGTTTGAGTGAACGGAATCACGCCAGTGATGGCGAGGATCGACGGAGGTAGGCTGCCGGGGTTGGCTTGCAACTGAGCCGCCGAGGACGAAAGCCCCAGTGCCCAGACCGCGCCAAGACCCAGATACGCCGCAGCGCCCGCAGCACGGTAGTCCATGCGCAACTCGGTGCGACGGGCCAATGCACGAACCAGCAGGCCGCCAAATACCAGCGACAAGCCCCAGTTGAGCAAAGACGCGACCATTGCGATCAACGCGACCCAGGCCACCGCCGAGCGGCCGTTTTTTGGAATCTGAGCCAAGCGGTCAATCAGGCGAACCGCTGGAGGTGAGCTGGCGACCACATAACCGCCAATCACCACGAAAGCCATCTGCATGGTGAACGGGATCAGCGTCCAAAAGCCATCACCAAACGCGTTGGCGACTTCGGTCGGTTTAGCGCCCATGGCCATGGTGGCCACCGCAACAATAACCACGGCCAATACAGCGAACACCCAGGAATCGGGAAACCAGCGTTCTGCCCAATTGGCACAGCGCAGGGCAAAGCGGGCATAGCGGCTGTCTTCGATTTCGGCGGCCATGGGTCCTACCTTTATTAAACTTATTATTGAGTGGCCGAGTGTTCGGCCCATTTTTTTGTAGCGAAAAACGCTGAAGCTAGAACGCAATATGCCCCTTCAGTTAGTGAAGAGGCAGGATGGCACAGAGTGATGGCATATTAGTGTTGCAGGGCGGAAATAAGCTAGACCAACCCCACAGGGAAGTTGATTACCAATCCGGGTCTTGCCGAGATTCGGTGGGACCGAACTTGTTCGGGAAGCAGACGACGCGGTTTACCTGATGCACCGCGTCGCTGCCTTCGCAAACAAGTTTGCTCTCACCGGGTTCTGTGGGTTGCCTTCAAACATAGAATCTCCCACAGGGTATCGGGTTGTCTGCAAACTATTAAAACGTCATTTCAATCACATCATCCGGCACGATTAGTTTGCCGGCGGTCTTGGCGATGATTTCTTCGATGCTGACCCCCGGCGCCCGTTCGCGCAGGATGAATGCGCCGTCAGCGATTTCCAGGTAGGCCAGGTCGGTCAGCACCTTGCGGATGCAGCCAGCACCGGTCAACGGCAGGCTGCAGCGCGACAGGAGTTTCGATTCGCCATCTTTCGAGGCGTGGGTCATGGTGACGATGATGTTATCAGCGCCAGCAACCAGGTCCATCGCGCCGCCCATGCCTTTGACCAGCTTGCCGGGGATCATCCACGAAGCGATGTTGCCTTCAACGTCGACTTCGAAAGCGCCAAGCACGGTGAGGTCCACGTGGCCGCCACGGATCATCGCGAAGGACTGAGCCGAGTCAAAAATCGACGCGCCTTTACGCGCGGTCACGGTTTGCTTACCGGCGTTGATCATGTCGGCATCAATGGTTTCTTCGGTAGGAAATTCGCCCATGCCCAGTAGGCCGTTTTCCGATTGCAGCATCACGTCGATGTCAGTCGGTACGTAGTTGGCGACCAGGGTCGGAATGCCGATGCCCAGGTTGACGTAAAAACCGTCTTTGAGTTCACGGGCGACGCGCTGTGCCATTTGTTCGCGGGAAAGTGCCATGGTCAGGATCTCTTCTTGTTCTGTCGAGAGTGCTCTTGCGAGAATATTCTGCGAAAACACGTTGGGTACGATGAAGCCAGGCCTCAGGCCTTCTTCACCGTGCGCTGTTCAATGCGCTTCTCGAATGTGCCCAGAATCACTCGGTCGACATAGATGCCAGGGGTGTGGATCTCACTGGGTAGCAGCACGCCGGGTTCGACGATTTCTTCAACTTCGACCACCGTGATGCGGCCTGCGGTAGCGACCACCGGGTTGAAGTTCTGGGCTGTGTGGCGATACACCACGTTGCCGAAATGGTCAGCTTTCCAGCCTTTGACGATGGCGAAATCGCCAGTGATCGCTTCTTCAAGAATCACGTTGCGGCCATTGAACTGGCGGGTTTCCTTACCGTCAGCCACCGGCGTGCCGTAACCGGTTGCGGTGTAGAACGCAGGAATACCAGCACCGCCAGCGCGCATTTTTTCCGCCAGGGTGCCTTGGGGAGTCAGTTCAACTTCCAGCTCGCCGCTCAACAGTTGGCGTTCGAACAGGGCGTTCTCGCCGACATAAGAAGCAACCATCTTGCGGATCTGCCGGTCTTCGAGCAGTACGCCCAGACCAAAGCCATCGACGCCGCAGTTGTTGGAAACCACGGTCAAACCTTTAACGCCACGGCGTTTGATTTCCGCAATCAGGTTTTCCGGGATGCCGCACAGACCGAAGCCACCGGACAACACGGTCATGTTGTCAGTGAGCCCATCAAGGGCTTCTTCGTACGTTGATACTCGTTTATCGAGTCCAGACATGGTAGATCCGCCTTTTGTAGTTGTTGTCCGACAAGCTGGTTGTCGAATCGCGTTCAAAGCATCTTCTCTTGCCTGCAATGATTTGTTAATTTTGTTTTTCTGATGGATTGATAAAGAATTTAAATATATGAACGTCAAGCAGCTCCGAGCTTTTCTCGCCGTGGCGCAATGCCTGAGCTTTGCCCAGGCGGGGGAGCGCCTGCACTTGTCGCAACCAGCATTGAGCTTGACGGTAAAGAGTCTAGAAGATGAATTGGGCGGCAAGCTACTCAGCCGTACCACGCGCAGTGTCAGCTTGACGCCGGAGGGAGAGACCTTGTTACCGCTGGCCCGGCAGTTGTTGGCAGACTGGGACAATACCGAGGAATTGCTGCGCCAACGCTTCACCCTACAACTGGGCAAAGTATCGATCGCAGCGATGCCTTCTTACGCTGGTAACTTGTTGCCCGCCGCACTCAAGGTGTTTCGCGGACGCTATCCTCGAGTCAACGTTGCGGTGCATGACGTCATTAATGAACAGGTGCTGGAGATGGTGCGGCATCGGCGGGTCGAGCTGGGGATTGGTTTTGAGCCGGAGTCCAGCAGCTCGTTGTCATTCACCCCTTTCTATATGGATCGCTTTGTGGCGGTGGTGCCCAAAGGCTCGCCGTTGGCGCAGCGTGCCGAGGTGACGTGGAGCGAGTTGTTGCGTGAAGACTTTATCGCCCTGCAAAGGCCGTCGGCGGTGCGCCTGCTGCTGGAGCAAGACCTGCATAGGCAACACGGGAAACTGTCAGTCGCGTTCGAAAGCCACCAACTGTCGACCATCGGGCGCATGGTTGCCAGCGGGCTGGGGGTCAGTGCGGTGCCGTCGTTATGCATTCAGCAAATGCGTGAATTGGGTGCGCACTGCGTTGCGCTGGCCGAGCCACGCATTGAGCGGCGCATCGGTTTGATGATGCTGGGGGACCATAAACTGTCGGCTGCGGCTCAGGCATTGCGCGATGTGTTGATCGAGTACGCCCAGGAACAAACGCTAGAAAGCGTATGAATAATCGGATTCATTAGCGGAAAACGCCGCTTCAAGGCGGGCACTTGAGGTATTGTTGCGCGCAATTGATACCAGATATTACATTGATTTGGGTCAATGCAGCCTTGCGAACACTGCCTTGCCAATAATAGCCCTGCATTAAGGAGCACCGCTTTGGATTTCTCATCTGTTGCCTGGATGGCCCATGACACGCGTCTCATGGTCTGTTGCCTGGTGGCGATTGCTATCATCATTGTGTTGATCAGCGCCACCAAATTACCTCCGTTTTTGTCGATTCTGATTGGTACATTCATCGCTGGCGTGGGCGCCGGCTTACCGCCAGAAGACGTTGCCAAAGCGTTCAGCAAGGGCGCGGGGGCGATTCTCGGCGAGGCGGGGATC
>NZ_JAMFRV010000238.1 GCF_026224925.1 Pseudomonas sp.
CCCTGCTCTAAGCGTTCAACTAGTGTTGTTCAAAATTGTTCAAAGTCAACCTGTGAAATGTTCAATTGTTCAGTGTTAGGTGCTCACTTAAGTTCGGTTGTGAATGTCACAGGTTCCTGGTTTTTTATTAACTGTTTGTTTTTCAATAAGTTAGACGAATCAGCGCATGCTTCGATTCGATTGGCACGAATGTGGCTATCTCAAAACGATTCACAGTTGTCCCTGAATCTAATAATAAATAGGGCACGCCACATGTCTTTAACGCTAGAGCGTGTTAGTCGCTCAGTCGAAGGTCAAATCTGGATCGACGACGTAAGCCTGGGCTTTGAGGCCGGGTCATTCAACGTGTTGCTGGGTCGCACGCTCTCCGGCAAAACCAGCTTGATGCGCTTGATGGCCGGTTTGGATAAACCCGACAGCGGTCGGATCCTGATGAACGGTATCGACGTCACCCAAACCTCTGTGCGCAAGCGCAACGTGTCGATGGTTTATCAGCAATTCATCAATTATCCGACCATGACCGTCTTCGACAACATCGCCTCGCCGTTACGCCAGGCCGGTGTCTCGAAGGCGCTGATCCAGAGCAAGGTGCTGGAGACCGCACGGATGTTGCGGATAGAAAAATTTCTCTCGCGTTATCCCCTTGAACTGTCGGGTGGGCAGCAGCAACGAACGGCCATGGCGCGGGCGCTGGTCAAGGATGCCGAGCTGATTCTGTTCGATGAACCCCTGGTCAATCTCGACTACAAGTTGCGTGAAGAGCTGCGTCAGGAAATGCGCGAACTGTTCGAGGCACGCCATACCATCGCCATTTACGCCACCACCGAGCCCAACGAAGCCTTGGCCTTGGGCGGCACCACCACCGTGCTGCACGCAGGGCGTGTGATTCAAAGCGGAAGGACCCCGGAGGTGTATCACCAACCAAAAACCGTGCTGGCCGCCGAGTTGTTTTCCGAACCGCCGATCAATTTGATGCCGGGGCGCATCGATGGCAACGAAGTGAGTTTTGCCAACTTCGTGCATTTTCCGCTCAACGTCGACCTGCGCGCTATTGGCGACGGTGAGTACCGCTTTGGTGTACGTCCCAGCCATATCAGTCTGGTGCCGTCCAATGACGATGACCTAGAGCTGGCGGTGACGGTGGAAGTTGCCGAGATCAGTGGTTCAGAAACCTTCTTGCACGTGCGCAACGAGCACTTCCTGATGGTCCTTCATTTGCCAGGTGTGCATGAGTACGACGTCGATGCGCCAATTCGTATCTACATCCCGACGCATAAATTATTCGTCTTCGATCAGCAAGGTCAATTGATCCAGGCGCCCAGCCGCCGAATCGCGAGGGTTGCCTGATGGCCGAAATTCGCTTGCAGAAACTGGCTCATAGCTACAGCAGTCACCCCACCAGTGCCGATGACTACGCGATTCGTGAGATGAATCACATTTGGGAGCAGGGCGGTGCCTACGCCTTACTCGGGCCTTCGGGTTGTGGCAAATCGACCTTGCTCAATATTATTTCCGGGTTGCTGAGCCCATCAGAAGGGCAGGTGTTGTTTGACTCCAAAGTGGTCAACGACCTCACGCCCGAGAAGCGCAACATTGCTCAGGTTTTCCAGTTTCCGGTGGTGTACGACACCATGTCGGTGTACGACAACTTGGCGTTTCCCCTGCGTAATCAAGGCATGGCCGAGAATAAAATTCACAGCAAAGTCCAAGAAATTGCCGAAATTCTGGACCTGCAAGCGCTGCTGAAAAAGAAAGCACGCAACCTGACGGCTGATGAGAAACAAAAGGTTTCAATGGGCCGGGGACTGGTACGAGACGACGTTTCAGCGATCCTGTTCGACGAACCTCTGACGGTGATCGACCCGCATTTGAAGTGGAAGCTGCGGCGCAAGCTCAAGCAGATCCATGAGCAATTCAACATCACCATGGTCTACGTCACCCATGACCAACTTGAGGCCTCGACCTTTGCCGACAAGATCGCGGTGATGTATGGCGGCCAGATTGTGCAGTTCGGCACGCCGCGCGAACTGTTCGAGCGGCCTAGTCACACCTTCGTCGGTTATTTCATTGGCAGTCCCGGCATGAACTTGATTGACGTTCAGCCTCAGGCCGGTGGCGTGGGCTTCGGTGACGTGCATCTGCCGCTGTCCGAAGGTTTGCAGCAGAAGATCGCCGAGACCCAATGGACGAGCCTGAAAATCGGCATTCGGCCTGAGTTCGTGCACATATGGGAAGGCCCTTTCGACGACGCGCTGTGCGCTGACGTTTCCCACGTTGAAGACCTTGGGACCTACAAGATCCTGACGTTGAGCCTGGCGGGGCAGACGCTCAAGGTTCGAATCCAGGAAGACAAGCCAGTGCCCGAGAATCAGGCCTGGGTCAGTTTCCCTAGCCAATGGCTGATGGTCTATGCCGACGACTACTTGCTGGAGGTCAGTCCGTGAATAAGGTCCAGAACAATAAGGCGTGGTGGCTGGTACTTCCGGTGTTTCTGTTGGTGGCGTTCAGCGCCATTATTCCGATGATGACCGTGGTCAATTACTCGGTGCAGGACATTTTCGACCTGTCGAGTCGTTATTTCGTCGGGGCCGACTGGTTCAGGCAAGTGCTGCAAGACCCTCGGCTGCATGACTCGCTGCTGCGTCAGTTCATTTACTCGTTCTGCGTGTTGGGGATCGAAATCCCGCTGGGCATCGGCATCGCCCTGACCATGCCGACCAAAGGCCGTTGGTCGTCGTTGTGCCTGATTGTGATGACGATCCCTTTGCTGATTCCGTGGAACGTAGTGGGGACTATCTGGCAGATTTTTGGGCGCGGCGATATCGGGCTGCTGGGCTGGACCCTGAACAAAATCGGCATGAATTACAACTATGCGGCTAACGCATCGGACGCCTGGGCGACGGTGCTGGTCATCGACGTCTGGCACTGGACCTCGCTAGTAGCACTGTTGTGCTATTCCGGTCTGCGCGCCATCCCGGACGTGTACTACCAAGCCGCGCGTATCGATCGGGCATCGGGCTGGGCGGTGTTCCGACATATCCAGTTGCCAAAGATGAAGAGCGTGCTGCTGATCGCCGTGATGCTGCGCTTCATGGACAGCTTCATGATCTACACCGAGCCGTTCGTGCTCACTGGCGGCGGTCCGGGCAACTCCACCACCTTCCTCAGTCAGACCCTGACCACCATGGCGCTGGGGCAATTCGACCTGGGGCCGGCGGCGGCGTTCTCGCTGGTGTACTTCCTGATCATCCTGTTGGTGTCGTGGGTGTTCTACACCGCCATGACCCACGGCGAAAAGAACTGAGGGCCGGCCATGAGACTGGGGAAAATGAAACTGCAAAAAGTCGTGCCGTTGTGGATCTACATTCTGTTCCTGTTGGTGCCGATCTACTGGCTGGTGAACATGTCGTTCAAGACCAATACCGAGATTCTCGGTGGCCTGACCTTGTGGCCGCAGGACTTCACAATGGCCAACTACCACATGATCTTTACCGATCCCGTTTGGTACAACGGCTATCTCAACTCCTTGTATTACGTGTGTCTCAATACCGTGATTTCCCTGAGTGTGGCGTTGCCGGCAGCCTATGCCTTTTCCCGCTATCGCTTCCTCGGTGACAAGCATTTGTTTTTCTGGCTGTTGACCAACCGCATGGCGCCACCGGCGGTATTTCTGCTGCCGTTCTTTCAGTTGTATTCATCGATTGGCCTGTTCGACACAGCCCTGGCGGTCGCCTTGGCACACTGTCTGTTCAACGTGCCGCTGGCGGTCTGGATTCTGGAAGGCTTCATGTCCGGCGTGCCCAAGGAAATCGACGAAACGGCGTATATCGACGGCTACAGCTTTCCCAAATTCTTCGTGAAGATCTTCATCCCCTTGATTGGCTCCGGGATCGGCGTGACGGCGTTCTTCTGCTTTATGTTTTCTTGGGTCGAGCTGTTGCTGGCGCGAACCCTGACCTCGGTCAATGCCAAGCCGATTGCGGCGGTGATGACGCGCACGGTGTCGGCGTCGGGGATCGATTGGGGGGTGTTGGCGGCAGCGGGGGTGTTGACCATTCTGCCGGGGATGCTGGTGATCTGGTTTGTTCGTAATCATGTGGCCAAGGGCTTTGCCCTCGGCCGAGTTTGAGGAGCTGACACATGGAATGGATGGCCTGGACTTCCCTGACGGCTACGTTTTTCTGCTGCATTGGTGTGCTGCTGGTCTGCATGACGACGTGGGAGTTGCGCTCGCCGAGTATCGCGCGTCGTGGTTTTTTACCGATTGCCACCAGTCGTGGTGATCGTTTGTTTATCGGTCTTCTCGGAAGCGCCTTCCTGCATTTACTGGTCATCGGCGCGACCGACTGGAGCATCTGGGTCGCATCGCTGATGTCCCTGGTGTGGCTGTTGGTGTTGATGCGTTGGGGTTGACGGATGGAGGTTCGTGGGCAGTGCAAGCGACTTGATCGGTAGGTCCCGTAAGAATTTGGCGACGTTTGAATCAAAATTTGGAGGTGTCTATGTTCAACAAAAACAACAAACTGCGACATAGCGTGACGCTGGCTTCGCTGCTGGCGCTCAGCGGATTGAGTATGTCGGCCTGGGCCGATCAGTATGAGGATGCGGCCAAGAAGTGGATCGGCGATGAGTTCAAACCGTCGACCCTGACCCCCGAGCAACAGCTTGCCGAGTTGAAATGGTTCATCAAGACGGCCGAACCCTTTCGCGGCATGAGCATCAAGGTGGTGTCTGAATCGTTGACGACTCACAAATATGAGTCAGAGACGCTGGCGAAGGCGTTTACCGAAATCACCGGGATCAAGGTCACGCACGACGTAATGCAAGAGGGGGATGTGATCGAGAAACTGCAGACCTCTCTGCAGTCGGAAGGCCGGAGTATCTACGACGGTTGGGTCAACGACTCCGACTTGATCGGTACGCACTTTCGTTACAGCAAGACGGAATCGCTGACCGATCTGATGGCCAATGAGGGCAAGGATTACACTTCGCCGACCTTAGACGTCAAAGACTTCATCGGTACTTCGTTCACCACTGCACCGGATGGCAAGCTGTATCAGTTGCCCGATCAGCAATTTGCGAACTTGTACTGGTTCCGTGCCGATTGGTTCGAACGCCCGGACCTGAAAGCTAAGTTCAAGGCTAAATACGGCTACGAGCTGGGAGTGCCGGTCAACTGGTCAGCCTATGAAGACATCGCCGAGTTCTTTAGCAACGACGTCAAGGAAATCGATGGCAAGAAGGTCTATGGCCACATGGACTACGGCAAAAAAGATCCGTCTCTGGGTTGGCGCTTCACCGATGCCTGGTTTTCCATGGCGGGCAGTGGCGACAAAGGTCTTCCTAACGGCAAGCCGGTGGACGAGTGGGGGATTCGGGTAGAGGGTTGCCATCCAGCGGGTTCGAGCATTACCCGTGGCGGTGACACCAACGGTCCGGCGGCGGTGTATGCCACGCAGAAATACATCGACTGGCTCAAGGCCTATGCACCGCCAGCAGCAGCCGGCATGACCTTCTCCGAAGCCGGGCCGGTACCGGCGCAAGGCAACATCGCGCAACAGATCTTTTGGTACTCGGCCTTTACCGCCGACATGACTAAGCCAGGGCCGGTGATGAACGCCGATGGCACGCCGAAATGGCGGATGGCACCGTCGCCTAAAGGCCCGTATTGGAAAGACGGCATGAAACTCGGTTATCAGGATGTAGGGTCATGGACCTTCCTGAAGACGACGCCAGAAAAAGAAAAACTCGCGGCTTGGTTGTACGCGCAGTTTGTGACCTCGAAAACCGTGTCCCTGAAGAAAACCATCGTCGGCCTGACGCCGATTCGTGAGTCGGACATCAACTCACAGGCCATGACCGATCTGGCGCCGAAGCTCGGAGGCCTGGTGGAGTTCTACCGCAGCCCGGCCCGTGTGCAATGGACGCCAACCGGCACCAACGTGCCGGATTATCCGAAGCTGGCACAACTGTGGTGGCCACATGTGGCTGAAGCGGTGACTGGTGAGAAAACCGCGCAACAGGCATTGGACGGCCTGGCTAAGGATCAGGATGACTTGATGACTCGCATCGAGCGTTCCAAGGTGCAGGATGCCAGCGGTTGCGGGCCGAAGATGAACTCAATCACCACGGCGGAAGAGTGGTACAAAAAAGGCGAAGCCGCAGGCGGCACTGCGCCACAACGCAAATTGGCTAACGAGAAGCCGAAAGGCGAAACCATCAGCTACAACGAGTTGCTGAAGTCCTGGAAAGACGCCAGTACCTTGAAATCTGCTGCCAAATAAGTAGCGCTGAAAATAAAAAACGGCACCCTGGAGGTGCCGTTTTTTATGCGTATCGATTCTCTGTAGGAGCCAACTTGTTGGCGAAGGTTTTATGCGGTGTACCTGATCAACCGCCTCGCCTGTAGACCGAATTTATTCGGGAAGCGAGCAACACGGTTATCTGATTAACCGCTTCGCCAACAAGTTGGCTCCTACAGAGGGTTATCGGTTCAAACGTGCAGTGTTTCAGCTGCGTACAAGGTATTTTCCAGCAAGCAAGCCCGGGTCATTGGGCCGACGCCGCCGGGAACAGGCGTGATCCATCCTGCGCGGGGCAGGGCGGTTTCGTACACCACATCGCCGACCAGTTTGCCGTCTTCCTGACGGTTGATGCCGACGTCGATCACGATCGCACCTTCCTTGATCCACTCGCCCTTGACCAGGCCCGGCTTGCCCGCTGCGACCACCACCAGGTCCGCTCGGCCGACATGGCCTGCCAGATCACGGGTGAAGCGGTGCGTGACCGTAACGGTGCAACCGGCCAGCAACAGTTCCATCGCCATCGGACGGCCGACAATGTTCGACGCGCCCACCACCACGGCATCCAGCCCGTAGAGGTCTACCCCGGTGCTTTCCAGCAGGATAATGATGCCTTTAGGCGTGCAAGGGCGCAGCAGTGGAATACGTTGGGCCAGACGCCCGACGTTATACGGATGGAAGCCGTCGACGTCTTTGTCCGGTCGGATACGCTCGAGCAATTTTGACGAATCAAGGTGCGCTGGCAGCGGTAACTGCAACAGCACGCCGTCGATACTGTCATCGTCGTTGAGCCTGTCAATCAGAGCGGTCAGCTCGTCTTGGGTGGTGTAGGTGGGCAGGTCATAGGCTTGCGAAAGGAAGCCGACCTCTTCGCAATCCTTGCGCTTATGTGAGACGTAAACCTGAGACGCGGGATCGCAGCCTACCAGAATCACCGCCAGGCCCGGCGTGCGCAGGCCCTGCTGGTGACGCTCGGCGACACGTTTGGCGATCTGCTGGCGCAGATTGGCTGCGATCGCTTTACCGTCTATTAGTTTTGCAGTCATTACGCGTGATTAACCATCGAAAGGGATTGAAAAAGAGCGCGCATTCTCGCATGACATCGCCTTAGGGCAAAGGCGCTTGGTTGGCAGATTCCCCTAAGCCCTTTATCTAGCTGAATTTTTTTCGAAAAAGAGTTGACGACTATCGGGGTCGTCTATAAGATTCGTCGCACTTGTCGGGTAGAGCCTAGCACTGGTTAAGAAAGTCAGGCAGAGTGGTTGGTTCGCTTAGCGTGACTGAAAGCTCTTAATTTGTAGTCGGTAAAAGATACAGATTAAATAAGCGCCCGTAGCTCAGTTGGATAGAGCATCCGCCTTCTAAGCGGATGGTCGCAGGTTCGAGTCCTGCCGGGTGCGCCATTCAGGCAACTTTGGCACAAGTAACGTTGTATCGATGTACCGGTCACACGCAATTTGGTGGGCGTAGCTCAGTTGGTAGAGCACGGGATTGTGACTCCCGTTGTCGAGGGTTCGATCCCCTTCGTCCACCCCATATTAGAAAAGGCGCCAGATTTAAATATCTGGCGCCTTTGCTTTAAAAGTTTGACGCGCGGATGTGGTGGAATTGGTAGACACACTGGATTTAGGTTCCAGCGCCGCAAGGTGTGAGAGTTCGAGTCTCTCCGTCCGCACCAAATACAACTTTGTGAATGATCTATTCGCAAAGAGAAAAAAAGCCGCCTAGTGCGGCTTTTTTTGTTTCAACATATTGGGTTTTATCCCTGGCGTCGGTTGCTCAGGCTGTTTTTTTCGGCGTCAGGCGTGTTTTTGATAAGCGGTTGTGGTTGGGTTGTTGGCGGTCGCGAATAGGGGTTTCCTGCTTCTTTATATAGGACAGGGCTGCGCCAGACACTTCGCCTGCCGACTGGCCTCAACTGTTCACAAGGATCGTCGTCGATCCCTCGCGCCGGTTGGATTTCACGCCGTTTGTTTGCCCTTTTTCAGTAGGGTGACTTCTTGAGTTTGACCCACTAGAATGCATGCCCTTGATTCTGGGGTCGGAAACGGCCGGCTAACGTTTGTGCAACGAGGAATATCCATGCAAGTTTCTGTTGAAAATACTACTGCTCTTGAGCGCCGCATGACCATTGGCGTGCCTGCCGAACGCATCGAGACTGAAGTCAACAAGCGTCTGCAACAAGCGGCCCGTAGTGCCAAGATCCCAGGCTTCCGTCCTGGTAAAGTGCCTATGAGCGTTATCCGTCAGCGTTATGAAGACGGCGCCCGTCAGGAAGCGTTGAGCGAACTGATCCAGGCAACTTTTTACGAAGCAGTGGTTGAGCAGAAGCTGAACCCGGCTGGCGCACCGTCCGTAGAGCCTAAAACCTTTGAAAAAGGTAAAGACCTGGAATACGTGGCTACTTTTGAAGTATTCCCGCAATTCACGGTTGCAGGCTTTGAGTCCATCGCTGTCGAGCGTCTGAGCGCAGACGTAGCTGACGCGGACCTGGACAAAATGCTGGAAATCCTGCGTAAGCAGAATGTTCGCTTTGAAGTCACCGAGCGTGTTGCTCAGAATGACGATCAGTTGAACATCGATTTCGTTGGCAAGGTTGACGGCGAAGTATTCGCTGGCGGTTCGGCCACTGGCACCCAGTTGGTATTGGGTTCCGGTCGCATGATCCCTGGTTTCGAAGAAGCCCTGGTCGGCGCTAAAGCTGGCGAAGAGCGCGTTCTGAACCTGACCTTCCCGGAAAACTATCAGAACCTTGACCTGGCTAACAAAGCAGTCGAGTTCACTGTGACCGTCAACACTGTCTCTGAGCCTAAATTGCCTGAGCTGAACGAAGAGTTCTTCACTCAGTTCGGCATCAAGGAATCGGGCGTTGAAGGCTTCCGCACCGAAGTTCGCAAGAACATGGAGCGTGAACTGCGTCAGGCGATCAAATCCAAGGTCAAGAATCAGGTAATGGACGGTCTGCTGACCTCCAACCCGATCGACGTGCCTAAAGCGTTGCTCGACAACGAAGTCAATCGTCTGCGTGTGCAGGCTGTTCAGCAATTTGGCGGCAACATCAAGCCTGACCAACTGCCGGCAGAGCTGTTCACCGAGCAAGCCAAGCGCCGCGTGGAGCTGGGCCTGATCGTTGCTGAAGTGGTCAAGCAGTTCGACCTCAAGCCTGACGACGCTCGCGTTCGTACCATGATTCAGGAAATGGCATCGGCTTATCAAGAGCCTGAGCAGGTTGTGTCCTGGTACTACAAGAACGATGAGCAACTGAACGAGGTTCGTTCGGTTGTGCTGGAAGAGCAAGTTGTGGATACTGTTTTGCAGAAAGCTAGCGTGACCGACAAATCGGTCTCTTACGAAGAAGCTGTCAAGCCGGTTGAAGCACCACAAGCCGACTGATTTCATCTTTCGTTCGAAAACACCCATAAGCCAGCCTTCGTGCTGGCTTATGTGTATTCAAGAAATGACTATTTGGGAGTGAATGCAGGATATGTCCCGCAATTCTTATATTCAGCAGAACTCTGACATCCAGGCCGCTGGCGGCCTGGTCCCGATGGTTATCGAGCAGTCTGCCCGTGGCGAACGCGCCTATGACATCTACTCGCGCCTGTTAAAAGAGCGAGTGATCTTTCTGGTAGGCCCGGTAGAAGACTACATGGCCAACCTGATCGCGGCGCAACTGCTGTTCCTTGAAGCCGAGAATCCGGACAAGGACATCCATCTTTATATCAACTCACCAGGCGGTTCGGTGACTGCAGGCATGTCGATCTACGACACCATGCAGTTCATCAAGCCAGACGTATCGACCATTTGTATCGGTCAGGCCTGCAGCATGGGTGCCCTGCTGTTGGCTGGCGGCGCCGCTAAAAAGCGCTACTGCCTGCCGAACTCGCGAATGATGATTCACCAGCCATTGGGCGGCTTCCAGGGTCAAGCGTCGGATATCGACATCCATGCCAAGGAAATCCTGTCCATTCGTGCTCGCCTGAATGAAATTCTGGCTCACCATACCGGGCAATCGATTGAGACGATCGAGCAAGACACCAATCGCGACAACTTCATGAGCGCCGAACGCGCTGCTGAATATGGTCTGATCGATCAGGTACTTACTCAGCGTCAAATGGCTAAGTAAGTAGCTCAATCGTAGGTGGTCAGGATTACTGACCACCTGCGGACTTGAAAAAGCCCGCAATAGCCTTCATCTTGTGTTGCAAGCCTACCGGATTGGATCGATCGAATGACTGACACTCGCAACGGCGAGGACAACGGCAAGCTGCTCTATTGCTCCTTCTGTGGCAAAAGCCAGCATGAAGTGCGCAAATTGATTGCCGGCCCCTCTGTTTTTATCTGTGACGAATGCGTCGACCTGTGCAATGACATCATCCGAGAGGAGGTGCAAGAAGCCCAGGCTGAGAGCAGCGCGCACAAATTACCATCGCCGAAAGAAATCAGCGGCATTCTTGATCAATATGTGATCGGTCAAGAGCGTGCGAAAAAGGTTTTGGCTGTAGCGGTGTACAACCACTACAAGCGCCTGAATCAGCGTGACAAAAAGAATGATGATGTTGAACTGGGCAAAAGTAACATCCTGCTGATCGGCCCTACGGGTTCAGGCAAGACGTTGCTCGCCGAAACTCTGGCGCGTTTGCTCAATGTACCGTTCACCATCGCCGACGCCACCACCTTGACCGAAGCCGGTTATGTGGGTGAAGACGTGGAAAACATCATTCAGAAGCTGTTGCAGAAATGTGATTACGACGTAGAGAAGGCCCAGATGGGTATTGTCTACATCGATGAAATCGACAAGATTTCGCGCAAATCCGACAACCCTTCGATCACGCGTGACGTTTCTGGTGAGGGTGTGCAACAAGCCTTGCTGAAGCTGATCGAAGGCACCGTGGCTTCTGTTCCTCCTCAAGGGGGGCGCAAGCATCCACAGCAGGAATTCCTGCAGGTGGACACGCGTAACATCCTGTTTATCTGCGGTGGCGCCTTCTCGGGCCTCGAAAAGGTTATTCAGAGCCGTTCTACTCGCGGCGGCATCGGCTTCAATGCTGAAGTTCGCAGCAAGGAAGAAGGCAAGAAGGTTGGCGAGTCACTGCGTGAAGTCGAGCCTGACGATTTGGTCAAGTTCGGTCTGATCCCAGAATTCGTGGGCCGTCTGCCGGTTCTGGCCACGTTGGACGAATTGGATGAGGCTGCTTTGATGCAGATCCTCACCGAGCCGAAAAACGCGCTGACCAAGCAATACGCAAAACTGTTCGAAATGGAAGGCGTGGACCTTGAGTTCCGTGCCGATGCGTTGAAGTCCATCGCCAAACGTGCGCTTGAGCGCAAAACTGGCGCTCGGGGTCTTCGCTCCATTCTTGAGGGCGTTCTGCTCGACACCATGTACGAGATCCCTTCGCAATCCGAAGTGAGCAAGGTGGTGATCGATGAGAGCGTCATCGAGGGTACGTCCAAGCCGCTGTTGATCTACGAAAACAGCGAGCCGGCTGCCAAGGCTGCTCCAGACGCGTAAGTGAAGTTGCTGCGCGGCTAAGTAATGAAAAGTAACGAAAAAGGGGACCTTCGGGTCCCCTTTTTCTTTATCTGCTCCAAAGCTTGTTTTTTTGGGGATCTACCCCCATCTTGATTCCAAGCTTAATTCCATCTGTCCGCGGCCTATGGCCGCCGTAGGGGCGAAATCATGAAGACAACCATCGAATTGCCTCTCTTGCCATTGCGCGATGTTGTGGTTTATCCGCACATGGTTATCCCACTGTTTGTGGGGCGCGAGAAGTCTATCGAAGCCCTTGAGGCCGCGATGACCGGTGACAAGCAAATTCTCTTGCTTGCCCAGAGAAATCCCGCAGACGACGATCCGGGTGAAGAGGCGCTTTATAGCGTCGGCACTGTTGCAACGGTATTGCAGCTGCTCAAGCTGCCTGACGGCACCGTCAAGGTGCTGGTCGAAGGCGAGCAGCGTGGCACTGTCGAGCGCTTCATTGAAGTCGATGGTCACTGCCGTGCTGAAGTCACCCTGATCGATGAAGTCGATGCGCCTGACCGTGAATCCGAAGTGTTTGTGCGCAGCCTGTTGGCTCAGTTAGAACAATACGTACAGCTGGGCAAAAAAGTCCCGGCCGAAGTTCTGTCTTCGTTAAACAGCATCGACGAGCCGGGTCGCCTGGTCGACACCATGGCCGCTCACATGGCGCTGAAAATCGAGCAAAAGCAGGAAATACTTGAAATCGTTGACCTGTCGGCACGGGTTGAACACGTGCTGGCACTCTTGGATGCAGAGATTGACTTGCTGCAGGTCGAGAAGCGCATCCGTGGTCGCGTCAAGAAGCAGATGGAGCGCAGCCAGCGTGAGTACTACCTGAATGAGCAGATGAAGGCCATTCAGAAAGAGCTGGGCGACAGCGACGAAAGCCACAATGAAATCGAAGACCTGAAAAAGCGCATCGATGCGGCTGGTTTGCCCAAGGATGCGCTAACCAAGGCGCTGGCTGAGCTGAACAAGCTCAAGCAAATGTCGCCTATGTCGGCTGAAGCCACGGTGGTTCGTTCCTACATCGACTGGTTGGTGCAAGTGCCTTGGAAAGCCCAGAGCAAAGTGCGCCTGGACCTGGCCCGTGCTGAAGACATTCTCGACGCAGACCACTACGGTCTGGACGAAGTCAAAGAACGCATTCTCGAATACCTCGCCGTGCAAAAGCGCGTGAAGAAGATTCGTGGTCCGGTGTTGTGTCTGGTAGGGCCGCCGGGTGTGGGTAAAACCTCCCTTGCCGAGTCGATTGCCCACGCGACAAACCGTAAATTTGTGCGGATGGCCTTGGGCGGTGTGCGTGATGAAGCCGAGATTCGTGGCCATCGCCGGACATATATCGGTTCGATGCCAGGAAGATTGATACAAAAAATGACAAAGGTGGGCGTCCGCAACCCGCTGTTCCTGCTCGATGAAATCGACAAAATGGGCAGCGACATGCGCGGTGATCCGGCGTCGGCGTTGCTTGAAGTGCTCGACCCAGAGCAAAACCACGCGTTCAACGACCACTACCTGGAAGTCGACTACGACCTTTCCGATGTGATGTTCTTGTGCACCGCGAACTCTATGAATATCCCTGCGGCGTTGCTGGACCGGATGGAAGTTATCCGTTTGCCTGGCTACACCGAAGACGAAAAAATTAACATTGCAGTCAAGTACTTATCGCCAAAACAGATTCAGGCTAATGGCTTGAAAAAGGGCGAAATCGAGTTCGACGAAGAAGCGATTCGCGACATTGTCCGTTACTACACCCGTGAAGCAGGCGTGCGTAGCCTGGAGCGTCAG